>JAYEOF010000086.1:0-6117 GCA_034722695.1 Campylobacterota bacterium | reverse complement strand
CAACCGGTTCACAAGGTGAAACAATGGCGGCACTGAACCGTATGGCATCAGATGAGCATCGTCACATTAAACTCAAACCATCTGATACAGTGATCATTTCAGCTTCTGCCATTCCGGGGAATGAAGCATCTGTTTCCGGTCTCATGAATAAGCTTGTCAAAGCCGGTGTAACTGTACGCTATAGAGAATTTGGAGATATCCACGTTTCGGGTCACGCAGCACAAGAGGAGCAAAAACTCATCTTAAGACTCATCCAGCCTAAATTCTTCCTACCTGTGCACGGTGAATACAACCACATCGCAAAACACGCACAAACAGCTGTGTCTTGTGGTGTAGATGAGAGAAACATACTACTTATGAGCGATGGAGACCAGGTAGAGATCACAACGAAGTATCTTAAAAAAGTCAAAACTGTCAAAACAGGTAAAACCTACATTGACAACCAGAACAATATGACCATTGAAAATGATGTTGTACTTGACAGACAAAAGCTTGCTGAAGACGGTATCATCAACGTAGTAGCACAAATTTCTCAAAGCAACCAGAAAGTTGTAGGTAAACCGGTTATCACAACACACGGTCTAGTTCCGGACAAAGAAGATAAAAAGTTCGCTAAAGAGATAGAAGTGATGTTGGAGACGATGTTGCTGAACATGAAACCAGAAGCATTGAAAAACCATAAAAATATCGAAGATGATATTAGAGGCAGTATCAGAAAGCATGTAGTACGTACCAAAAAGCGATACCCGCTTATCATTCCAACTATTTTCATCGTTTAAAAACACAAGCAGGTCTCTTAGGAGGTCTGTCCTCTCCTACTCTTTCCCCTCCCTAACCTTCACTATGCTATAATCATTCACCAAAACATAAAGTAGTCACATGGATCTTATTAAAATTGCACAAGAAACATTTCAGATTGAAGCAGATGCACTCTATAAAATGGCAGAACGTCTTGATCAAAACTTTTTAGATGCTATTGAACTGATCATGCACACCAAAGGTAAATTGATCATCACCGGTGTGGGTAAATCTGGTCTGGTAGGTGCCAAAATGGCTGCCACTTTTGCAAGTACAGGGACATCAAGTTTCTTTTTACACCCGACAGAAGCACTGCATGGTGACTTGGGAATGATAGGGAAACAAGACACTTTGCTTGCTATCAGCAGCAGTGGAGAGAGCGAAGAGCTTACAAAAATACTCCCTCATATCAAACGTTTTGACATTCCGCTTATCGGGCTTACGGGAAACGGGAACTCTTCACTTGCAAAATATGCAGATGTTTTTCTTGATATCTCTGTTGAAAAAGAAGCCTGTCCTCTAAATATAGCCCCTACTACCTCTACGACACTAACGATGGCACTGGGTGATGCACTGGCTGTTGCGCTTATGAACAAAAGAGGTTTTAAAAAAGAGGATTTTGCCTCTTTTCATCCTGGTGGTTCTTTGGGTAAAAAACTTTTCATTAAGATCAAAGATCTGATGAGAACAACCTCCTTGCCTGTTATCAATGATAAAGCACCACTTACTGAAGCTATTTCTGTTATGAGTGAAGGAAAACTTGGTACAGTGCTTATCGTAGATGACACAGAAAAGCTAATAGGATTACTTAGTGACGGAGATCTCAGACGAGCACTGATGCGAAAAGATTTTAGTCTGGAGCATCCAGCTATACATTATGCAAATAAAGAACCAAAATGCTATCATGACACAGAGCTACTTGCTTCTGAGGCACTTGAAATTTTAGAAGATAGTCGCATACAACTTCTACCTATCACAAACGAAGCAAATAAGATCATTGGAGTTTTACACATCCATGATCTGGTAAATGCCGGCATTAAAAGTAAATAAAGATTGGACAGATATGAGATTAAATAAATATATTTCACACAATACAAGATACTCACGACGAGAAGCAGACAGACTTATAGAAGAGGGTGAAGTTACACTCAACAAAAGAGTACTGACAGATTTTGCCTATGAAGTGGAAGAAGATGATCATATCTATGTTAAAGGTAAACAGGTCAAACCCAGTAAAGAACTCACTATCATTGTTTATAACAAACCCAAAGGGGTACTTGTTACCAAAAAAGATGATAGAGGGCGTACAACTATTTACCACAAGTTGGCAGGTAAATTCAGGCACTTTGTACCTGTTGGTAGGCTGGACTATGCTTCAGAAGGACTTTTGCTCTTAACGGATACGCCAGAGGTAGCAACAGCTCTTATGGAGAGTAGTTTGGACCGTACCTATAACTTAAAATTGGACAAACCTATCAGTGAAGAGATGATCACTGCGATGAAAGAGGGGCTTGTACTTGACGATGCTCGTGCAGGGGCCCATGAAAAAAGTAAGATATTCAGTATGGAATTTGCTCCTTTTGCACATTTTGAAATAAGAGCTGAAGGTAAAAACTTTTCTAAGCTTCGTGTAACGATTACAGAAGGTAAGAACAGGGAACTTAGACGCTTCTTTGGACACTTTGAAGCAAAAGTCCTTGACCTCAAACGTGTAGCCTTTGGAGGCATAGAACTTAATAATCTTCCGACCAACAAAACACGATTCTTTACACGAAGAGAGTATGATGATGTACATAAGTTCATGAAACGCAAAAAAGAGAATGAAAGAGCAGATGTCTATAACAAAGCCAATGCTCTAAAACAGGAAGAAGAGAATAAACGCGAAAAAGAGTATCAAAAGAATAAAGCACTTAAGCAAAAAAAGTTTAATAAAAAAGACTAACTCTTGGTAAATCTTGCACTTAAGTACCGTCCTAAAAATCTTGATAAGATCATAGGGCAGTCTCATCTTTTAGGCAGGACATCTTCCCTGCGAAAACTCATAGAAGCCGATGCCCTGCCCCACTCTTTTTTTTATGGACCTCCTGGATGTGGAAAAACAACACTGGCCAGAGTCATTGCTACACAATTGGATAGACCTTTCTATGAAATGAATGCTACTACCCTCAAAATAGATGATCTTCGCAAGATATTTAAAGAGTATGCCAACGCTTTGCAAAAGCCGCTTATCTTCATAGACGAAGTCCATAGATTGAGCAAAAACCAACAAGAGGTTCTTCTTCCTTTTATGGAAAGTAACGCTGCTCTCGTCATAGGCGCTTCTACTGAAAACCCTTACTACTCTTTAACTGCCGCCATGCGTTCGCGCTCTCATCTTTTTGAACTTGAAGCACTGAGCCAGGAAGAGATGTTCAGCTATCTTCAAAAGATCATTGAACTGGAGTCTGTTTCCATTGAAGATGATGCAGCAGAGTACCTTGTATTTTCCAGTGGCGGTGATGTAAGAGCCATGTTAAATCTACTTGAAAGCGGACAGACAGTAACAACACCCATCACACTGGATATACTCAAGCAGATAAGACCTCATGCCATGCAGGCCGGCAGCTCTGAGAGCGAAAGTCACTATGAACTTACCTCTGCCATGATCAAAAGTATTCGAGGGTCCGATATTGATGCTTCTATCTACTACCTTGCCAGACTCATCGATGGGGGAGAACCCGCTGAGTTCATTGCCAGACGTTTAGCTATACTTGCCAGTGAAGATATAGGCAATGCAAATCCCCCTGCCCTGAACCTCGCAAGTTCTACTTTGAACATTGTAAAACACATAGGGTACCCCGAAGCAAGGATCTCACTCTCTCAACTGGTTATATATCTTGCCTCTTCACCTAAGTCAAACGCTTCGTATATGGCTATTAACTCTGCTTTAAAGGCTATAAAAGAGGGAGAGATATACCCTATTCCCTCTCATATCAAAACCCATGCCAAAACCTATGTCTACCCTCACGATTTTGGAGGCTGGGTCGAACAGTCTTATCTTTCAACTCCTTTACACTTTTATCAACCACAACCCATAGGCTTTGAAAAAACACTGTGGCAATGGCATGAAAAAATAATATCTATAAAAGATTGACACATTTTTGACACATTACTGTGCTATAATTATTCATCATTGAAAGAATTAAAGGTACAAAATGAAAAAAAATGTCGTTAATGCACTCCTTGCTTCAAGTGCCAGTATTGCCATATTTAATGGTTGTACAGGCACAGAAGCAGTGCCTAATAACGCAACACAAACAGGTGCAGTGACTGGAGCCATAGCAGGGTCTGCCATAGGGTATAATACCAAAGGACATAACAGAGGACAACGTGCTCTTGTAGGTGGTCTTCTTGGTGCAGCGGTAGGTGCTGGTGTGGGTAGTGCCATAGACAGTCAAAATCCCGAACCAGAGCAGACTGGCGGATGGCAATAAAGCATATCCCAATATAATCAAAGGAATAAATATGAAATTAACAAAGCCGATACTTGCAGCTACTGTAGCTGCCTTTATGCTGGGGGGATGCTACAATCAGCCTGCTCTAGTGCAAGATGAAAGTTACGATCGTACAAAAACCGGTGCAGCTACAGGGGCATTGGCTGGTGCCATGATAGGGTATAACACAGGCAGCCGTAATGCAACAAGTGCCATAGTTGGTGGGTTATTGGGTGCTGCAGCAGGTGGAGCTATAGGGTATAGCATGGATAACCAAGCCAATGAGATCGCACGTGCACTTGGCACAGGGGTAAACAATGATCCACTCGCTGCACTGGATCCAAATAATGAACTCATTGTGTCAAAAACCAATAATTATGTAAAAATTATGTTTAGAGACCCTATGATGTTTGCTTCAGGTTCATCTAACTTACAATCAAGAGCAAAATCAAAAGTAAAAAAAGTGGGACAGCTTTTAGCAAACTATCCTCAAACAGTTGTAGGTGTTGCAGGATTTACAGACGACCAGGGAAGCTACGCTTACAACCAGGGTCTTTCACAGAGAAGAGCAAGTACAGTAGCTAATCTCCTTGCAGTCAATGGCTATCCTAAAACAAAAGGATGCTCCTACGATAAAGCTATCGTACCAAATAACAGTAATGCGAACAGGGCACTCAACAGACGTGTAGAAGTTTACCTCTATGCAGATAGAAATAAAATGTCTGACCCTTGTCGTTAGACTAAGCTATTTTAACAAGTCAATCGCTCGCTTGGCTTGTTCTGCATTCATTGTTCCAGAAAAATATTTACCCTCTACATCATCAAGTAATTTAAGAAGTTCTGCCTGTAAAGCATCACCTCTGGTTCTCTCTTTTACAAACTTTTTCATCTCACCAAAATCAGGAAAAAGTACTAAAAACTCTTCTTTTAGTCTACTCTTTTCCCATGCAGCCATCTGAGTTGCGGCATCCGTTCCGGTAAGATCTAAAATTTCCCGACCTATGCTATCAACAGTCTGATACTCATCATACATATGTTTTTGTTGATATTCCAGATTTTGATACTTATCATCTTCTTCCTGAATATCACCCACAAAGCTAGTAATAAAATAAAGGAATCCTACACCTATTGCAATAAATATAAGTAAGCTTTTGTCCATAATAATCCTATATACATATTTAATTATGCAATTATACTATAATTTTTAAAAATATATTGATAAAAAAATATTAATTGAAGTAATTTAAAGTAGATGGTGCGGATGAGAGGACTCGAACCTCCACGCCGTAAAGCACCAGATCCTAAGTCTGGCGTGTATACCAATTTCACCACATCCGCATGTGATTGTTTTACAAAACAATAAAAAGTAAGTGGTACACCCATTAGGATTCGAACCTAAGACCCTCGCCTTAGAAGGGCGATGCTCTATCCAGCTGAGCTATGAGTGCACAAAAAATAATAATAAATAACATAACTGATATATTAATGGTACGCCTGAGAGGACTCGAACCTCTAACCCTCAGATCCGAAGTCTGATGCTCTATCCAATTGAGCCACAAGCGCTTCTTCTTTGGGTGGTTACCCGATTAATTACTAAAATGGGGTAGGCGACGGGACTCGAACCCGCGACAACCAGTACCACAAACTGGCGCTCTACCAACTGAACTACGCCTACCACAATTAAATGTATACTTATTATTAAAATGTTAAAAAACTAAATGGTCGGAGTGAAAGGACTCGAACCTTCGACCCCCTGGTCCCAAACCAGGTGCGCTACCAGACTGCGCTACACTCCGTTTCTTTAAAACCTATGTTAAAAAGGAACGCAATTATAGTCAAAAAGATA
>JAYEOF010000085.1:0-2147 GCA_034722695.1 Campylobacterota bacterium | reverse complement strand
CTGTTCCTGAACTCATAGAACTTATTACAACTACGGGTGCAGACATCGTCATTAACGTCGCTCTGCCTTATCAGGACCTTACGATCATGGATGCATGTCAGCACTGCTGTGTGGATTATCTGGATACTGCAAACTACGAGCATCCAGATACAGCAAAATTTGAATACAAAGAACAGTGGGCAAGAGATGAAGAGTTTAGAAAAACAAACATCATGGGACTTCTTGGTTCTGGTTTTGACCCCGGTGTGACCAATGTCTTTTGTGCCTATGCCCAAAAACACTATTTTGATGAGATACATACGATAGATATACTAGACTGTAACGCAGGTGATCATGGTTATCCTTTTGCTACCAACTTTAACCCTGAGATAAACCTTCGTGAAGTATCTGCCAAGGGTAGATATTGGCAAAAGAACGACAATGGTCAAGGGGAGTGGATAGAAACTGACCCTATGGAAATTAAACAGGTATGGGACTACCCTGAAATAGGACCAAAGGACAGCTACCTACTCTATCATGAAGAGATGGAAAGCTTAGTCAAACATATCAAAGGCCTCAAACGCATTAGGTTCTTTATGACCTTTGGAGAGAGCTACCTTACACATATGAAATGTCTTGAAAATGTAGGAATGCTAGGCATCAAAGAAGTAGAACACAAAGGACAAAAGATCGTCCCTATGGAGTTCCTTGCCACCCTGCTTCCAGATCCGGCAAGCCTTGGTCCCCGTACTAAAGGAAAGACAAATATCGGAATCTTTGCCAAAGGCATCAAAGACGGTAAAGAGAAAACCGTTTATATCTACCAGGTCAGTGACCATGAGAAATGCTACGCAGAAGTCATGAGTCAAGGTGTGAGCTACACTACAGGTGTACCGGCCATGATAGGAGCAAAACTCATGTTGGAAGGGTTATGGCAAGCTAAAGGTGTCTTCAACATGGAAGAGTTTGATCCAGACCCGTTTATGGAAGAGCTAAATATGCAAGGCTTACCATGGCAGGTAATGGAGCTTGGAGTAGATGAGGATTTGAGAGTAGATAACTAATGCACTCACATTCTAAAACATTTTTGGGCTTCCCAAAAGAGGGATTACAATTTCTAGATAAGATCATTATAAACAACTCAAAAGAGTGGCTTGATGCCAATAGAAGTGAATATGAAAAGATGATCGTGGAACCTAACAAAGCTTATGTTGAAGAGATGGGAGAGCATCTACAGATACTTGTACCTACTATCAATGCCATTCCCAATACCAACAAATCACTCTTTCGTATTTATCGTGATGCCCGTTTTCATCTGGCTGACCCTATTAAAACCCGTATAGGAATCATTTTATGGCAAGGAAGTGGGCATCGTATGCAAAGTTCTAGTTTTTATATGCACTATGATCCACAAGAGATCTTTGTAGCAACCGGTATACGCAACTTTAAACCTACCCTGCTGGCTACTTACCGTGAGTACATACAGAATGAAGAGAGACGTACTCAATTACACAATATCCTTGAAGATCTAAAAACAAAAGGGTATAAAATACCAGAGTTAAAATACAAACGTATGCCTAGAGATTGTAACAAAGATGATACATACAGTTATCTTTACCTTATGGGAGCTATCTATGCCTATACTACATTTGCACCAGATAAAACGTTTTATTCTGAAGCGATCATAGATAGAAACTTCAAAGTGTATGAAGATATGTTTACTCTACAACAGTGGGTCTATGAGCTTACTCTGCATTGTGATACCGATGCTGATGTTTATCGTTAAAACATATTTAGATCTTTATCTTTTTAGCTAACTTCCTAAAGATCAATATTGTGTGGTGTTTCTCTCATCATTTTTTTAGAAAAAATTTACGCCCAAAGGAAGTGCCCTTGGGGTACAAAAAATCGTCACGGTTCTCGAATCGCTTCGCTTACAAGGTCGTTCACTGTGACAGGCACACTCCGTGTGATTAATAGAAATAAACTACAATTCAAAACGTAACACTTAACACGTAGTACGTAATGCTCCTCATATCATCCCTATCATACTCATAAACCGCCCACTACACCCCTGCTCTTTACGGTAAGAGAAAAACCTTTCTACTTCACATGCTGTACAAACACCACTCATTTCTATATGTTCTTTAAGTACCCCAGTATCCAAA
>JAYEOF010000084.1:7120-9492 GCA_034722695.1 Campylobacterota bacterium | reverse complement strand
TACTCCTCAGTCTTAAATCAGGACTGATCTTTCTGATCCTTTTTCTTTTTACCTTCCCCATTATGTTCATCCCACTCATCGGGGCAGTATGGATGCTTTGGCTCTGGTCTATTCCACTTAAAGATCCAACCATCTATGATGTCAGTACGCTCTTTATCTCCGATAAAGCCCAGATCAAAGAGAAAACAAAAAAATCAACCCTCATGGCAATGATCGCAGCGGGATTCAACTATATTCCTCTCTTAAGTATTTTTGCACCGGTCTTTGCACAAATTCTTTTTTTACATCATATATTAGGGAAGAATAACGCGTAGGGTGGGTTTACCCACCTTTATGTAGATCAAATATTGATGTTATGCGTTTCCTTTTGCACGGTGGGTAAACCCACCCTACGCGTTTTTAAGCCTTCGTTCTTTCTTACTGGAAACCGAAAATCGCAATAGATCATCTGTACTCTTTACATAGTCAGGCAGTGTTGTAAGACTTTTTTCCATCACTTTTGCTGCACATACCGCATCACTGTAAGCACGATGGTGTGTTGCTGTCTCTATTTCGAGAAAATCTATAAGATATGCCAAACCATACCGTTCACTCTCAAACGTACGTTTTGCCAAGTCAATAGTGCACAGTTTGGGGTTACCTATGTCTCCCAACCCGAATCTGTTAAAAGAGGCTGTTAAAAATGTATAATCAAAATTTGCATTATGTGCTACAAAAACAGCATCACGCATAAAATGTCTTAACTTAATCAGTGCTTCCCTTCGTGTGGGTGCACCTATGAGGTCTTTGGGTTCTATGCCTGTGATCTTGGTAATATATTCCGGCAAAAAAGCACACTCTACAAACGTCTCAAGCCTATCTATGATCTTACCGTTTTGCACCATGACCGCACCGATCTCTATGACTTGCGATGTTCCCGGTTTACTTCCGTTTGTCTCTATATCTATCACGCAGTAACACTGTTCTTCATAAGGAGTAAAGTAGGTTTCAAGTCTATACCTCCCATCCTCTTCTTGCTCTATAGGATAACCGGAAGCTTGAAGCAGAATGAAGATCGCATCACTATCTTCGAGTAGCGTAGTGTATTTGATAGCTATATGCTCGTACTGATCCCTGCTAAGCACTCCATTATGTTTACGAAATGCCGTAGTCAGTTCATTAAATACTTTTTGCATTGGCTATGAACTGCTCCACTTTTTTAGGATCTTTTTTACCTTTAATAGACTCTACACCTGAGCTGACATCTACACCGTAAAAACCATATTTTTTTACTTCAGATACATTATCGGGGGTCAAGCCCCCTGCAAGGATGATCTTGGAACAATCTACACCCTCAAACCACTCAAGGTTCAAACGTTTACCGCTTCCGCCATACGCTTCACAAAACGCATCTACCAAACGGTATCTGTCTGAAAATTTATGCACATCTTCATGCGATTTGGCACGTACAACAGGAAGCGTTTTCAAAGCTATAGCATCCAGTGATTCTGCATCTACCTCAAAATGGATCTGTGCCAGTGAAATATCCGAATATCTACAAACCGTATCGATAGTCTCTACCCCTTCATTTACAAAAAGTCCCACTCTCTCTACAAATGGTGGCAGCTGATCGATGATACGTTTTGCAGCTGACGAGGTAATGTAACGTGGTGACTGATTATAAAAAACAAACCCTAAAGCATCTGCTCCACACGCTACTGCATGCAGTGCATCCCTAAGATTTGTGATACCGCATATTTTAACTCTCATTATATACCTTATTTTAATGCAGTAATAGCATGACTGATACCATTAGGATGTTTATAGACAAATGACCCTGCAACCACAATATCAACACCTGCTTCTTCAAGAAGCTTCACATTCTCATCATTCACTCCACCATCAACTTCTATAAGACAGTCAGGATTTCGTTCGTTGATGAGTTTTTTAAGTTTTTTTGCTTTTTTTATGACCGAAGAGATAAACTTCTGTCCTCCAAAACCGGGATTTACAGACATAAGCAGAACCATGTCCACATCTTCCAACAAAAACTCTATCGCTTCAGGTGGGGTATGAGGGTTCAGTGTGATCGCAGGTTTTATGCCCAAAGAGCGGATCTTTTGTATGAGTCTGTGCGGATGTTTCTCCTCTTCTATATGAAAAGAGATATATTCAGGTTTTAAAGGGGCAAAAAGATCTACAAAAAAACTATTGTTCTCCACCATAAGATGAATATCCAAAGGTTTGCTTGCCGCTTTGGCTACCGCTTCAACAACTACAGGGCCTATGGTCAAGTTTGGCACAAAATGTCCATCCATCACATCTACATGTACAAGATCACAACCACCTTTACAAATGGCTTCAACATCACGAGCCAAATTCCCAAAATCAGC
>JAYEOF010000084.1:0-7020 GCA_034722695.1 Campylobacterota bacterium | reverse complement strand
ACTTCCAAACTTGAGATCTGTAAAGATCACACTTGAAGACGGAACAACAAAAAGAGTAAAAGTTGCTGCTTCTACACTTAGAACAATGAAGAAAAAAGCTGCTCAAGCTGCTGCTGTAGCAAGCTAATATCCCTTTTTCCGGGATATAACTCTTTTGAGTTTTTCTCAAAAATTAAAAAAGCTTCTCAATTGGAGAAGCACCCCAAAACCACATATTACCCTAAATGATGAGTATTATGGTCATTTAGCCCCTTTTAGACTTCCCCTTATTCTTACTGTACTTATTATGCTGATCGGCACGATAGGATATATGGTCATCGATAAATTTCCACTCATGGATGCTATCTACCAAACAGGAATTACATTTACCACTGTAGGATTCGGAGAACAACGACCTCTCTCTGATATGGGTCGTATCTTTACTATCACACTTATCATCTTTGGCTTTGTCGTCTTCTCTATTGCAGTGGGTATTATCGCAGAAGTGGTCAAAAAAGGTGAATTTCAAAAAACTGCCAAGGAGCGTAAAATGCTTTATGAGATTGCTAGACTTAAACACCATTTTGTTGTCTGTTACCACAATGAATTTACCATTCAAGTCACGAAACAGCTGAGGGAAAACCATATCCCATTTGTAGTAGTTGATCCGAGAGAAGATATGGAAGAGATAGCTAAAAAGTATAAATATCCTTATTTTGTAACAGCTGAAGCACATACAGAGGAAGGGATCTTGAAATCACATCTCTCTTCTGCTAAAGGTATTATCACTCTTGCAGATAATGTAGCTGACAATATTGCGACTATCGCTTCTGCACGTCTTTATGAAACAGAGATACATAGAGGGAGAAAATATCTTATCATTGCCAATGCCAAAAGTCTCGAAGATGAACAAAAACTCCTAAAACTAGGTGCGAATAAAGTGGTTACTGCAACAAAACTTATGGCTCAGCGTATCAATGCTATGGCAGCAAGACCAGATATGGAAAATCTCTTACAGGAGTTTCTTTACAGACAAGATACTCCACTGGATATGGAAGAGGCAAAAGTCTCTAAAACTTCCTGGCTTACACTCAAAAAAATCAAAACTGCACGTTTTAGAGATATTGCCAACGTAACGATCATCGGTATCCGTCAAAAAGACAATAAGTTCATCCCTATGCCTAAAGGGAGTACAATTATTATGCCAGAGTCCAAACTTCTACTCATTGGAACCAGCGAAGGAATAAGACAAGCCAAAAAGATCATCCGTAAAAAAGAGAAGCCTGAGGAGTTAAAGTATGTATAATATTGTTTCTCTAAACAATGGGCTGGAAAATGTTCAAGGCTTTTTTTGTGGAGCAACCAATGTAGGTATGCGAACCAACCCTGCAAACTCAAGTGTATCTGATATAGATGGAGATGTGGCTTTTATACGATCACATACACCTTGTGATGTCTCAGCTGTCTTTACATCTAACACTTTCCAGGCAGCACCTATCAAGCATTTTCAAAAGTATCCTCAAGATTTTCAAACTGACTTTGTACTGATCAATGCAAAAAATGCCAATGCTATGACAGGGGAAAAAGGTATCGGGGATATTGACACTATTATGTCAACACTCGCTACAAAGATGGATGTACTGAATCCTGTTATGAGCTCAACAGGAGTTATAGGGTATCGTTTACCTATTGACAAGATCACTTCTGCATTTGACACTTTAGACTTTTCTTCATCCAATTCACATCAAGCTGCACGTGCCATTATGACCACTGACAGTTTTAAAAAAGAGTTAGCCTACAAAGTAGAACTTGAAAATGGTGAGAGTTTTAACATCGCAGCCATCTGTAAAGGTGCAGGGATGATAAACCCGGCTATGGCAACAATGCTTTGTTTTGTCACTACCGATGCAGACATTCCTAAAAGCGACATGGATGCACTTCTTCTCCAAAGTACAGAAAGTTCATTTAACCGTATCTCTGTGGATGGAGACACTTCTACAAACGATACTGTGATGCTTCTGGCAAACAAAGAGAGTGCTGTGTACCACAAAGAGGCATTCAAAGAAGCCCTCAATAAGATCATGTTTGAACTTGCCATGATGATACTCAAAGATGGAGAAGGTGCGAATAAACTTGTCGCTTTTGAAGTGAAAGGGGCAAAGAGTGAAGAAGAGGCAAGAAAAGCAAGCATGGCTCTAAGCAACTCCCTGTTGGTGAAAACTGCCCTCTTTGGAGAAGACCCGAACTGGGGGCGTATCGCTTCTACTATCGGGGCAAGTGGTATAGCATGTGATGACAGCAAGCTTATCATCCATTATGATGATCTTCTTATCTACTCAAATGAATTCAGAGAATTAGACAAAGAACGTGAAGATAAAGCCTATAAGATCATGAAACAAGAGAGTTTCAAAGTCACTTGCGACATTGGTCTAGGTGATGCATCTTATACTTCTTATGGCTGTGATCTGAGTTATGAGTATGTGAAGATCAATGCAGAGTATAGAACTTAATACTCTTCTAACCACAAAAAAGATAAAATACAGCAAAATATAATACAGGAGTAACCATGTTACACGAATATAGAGATGAGATCCATGAATTAAAGCAAGAGAATGCACACTTTGTAAAAATTTTTGAGAAACATAATGATCTTGATCAAAAAATAGAAGATGCAGAAGCAGATAGAGTGATTCTTACAGATGTTGAGCTTGAAATACTTAAAAAAGAAAAACTGCTTTTAAAAGATGAAGCGTATAAAATGATCATGGATTATAGAAAATCTAAAGCATAATACCCAGTGGACTCCGGTCCACACTTCTTTATATACCCTCTTAACACAAAGACCCTATAATTACTATCAAAACACGCTACACATACATTTAGGAACTATTACAATGGCATCATTTAATACAATAACAAACATACCAGAAGCACTTTCAAAGATCATCGATACCTTTAATTTTACTAAAATGAGTGAGATACAAGAGAAAGCTATCAACCCTATTCTTGAAGGAAAAGATATCCTGGCACAGTCCAAAACAGGTTCAGGTAAAACATTGGCATTTGGTATCCCTGCTGTGATGCGTACAGATATGAGTGAGAATAAACCTCAAACCATTATCATCACTCCTACACGAGAACTTGCGGAGCAGATCGCTATTGAACTTAGAAAAATAGCCGCATACAAAGCCAATCTCAAGATACTCACACTCTACGGAGGGGTTCCTCTGCGTGCACAGGCAGACTCACTGGCGAAAGGTGCACATATACTCATAGGAACACCGGGGCGCATACAGGATCACCTTGCTAAAGAAACACTTGTACTTGACAGCATTAAAACTCTCGTACTTGATGAAGCAGACCGTATGTTGGACATGGGTTTTTATGATGAGATCGTCAAAATAGGCTCTAACATGCCAAGAACGAAACAAACACTGCTCTTTTCAGCGACTTTTCCTGAAAAAATAGAGAAATTAGCCAAAGCACTTCTTAAACATCCCCTTAGCATCAAAGTGGACACAATTCAAGAGAGTACAAAGATAGATGAAATAGTCTATGAAACATCCGATAAATTCAAAACACTCACCGCACTGATACAATCATACAAACCAGAATCACTACTCATATTTTGTAACACAAAAGCAGAAGTGATCTCTTTAACCGATAGATTAGCAGGACGTGGGCATTCCGTTATTGATATACATGGTGACCTGGATCAAAGGGATCGCAATGAGTCTGTTATAGCCTTTTCCAATAGTTCTAAACGTATTATGGTAGCTACTGATGTTGCATCACGTGGTTTAGATATAAAAGAGATCGAACTTGTGATCAACTATGATCTACCTTTTGATAAAGAAGTTTACACGCACCGCATAGGGCGTACAGGACGTGCAGATGCCACCGGTATAGCCTTATCCTTATATGCTCCAAATGATAGCGAGAAGTGCTCCTATATCACCTCTCAAGCACGTATAGGACAGATGAAAGACTTACGTGTAGATGCTGCCTTTAAAATGGTATCCAAATATGATACACTTTGTATCAATGGCGGTAAAAAGACCAAACTTCGTGCAGGAGATATACTTGGTACATTCTGTAAAGAGATAGGTATTGAGCATAAAATGATAGGAAAGATAAATATTACAGATACAAAGTCTTATGTGGCACTTCATCATACGGTTGTAGATAAAGTATTTAAAGCATTAAAAAAGACAACGATCAAAAAGAAGAAGTATGTTACCTGGATATTGAATTAATCTTCCAGTATCTCTTTTTTATTATTGAAACATATATAGAGCAAAGCTCTATATACTACGCTAACACTAGGTTCTCTTCAGCAGAGTGCTCAAGCAACTGGTTGCTTCTAATTTAATCTTCCAATATCTCTTTTCTTCTTTTATTTCGAACGATATAAAAAAGTGTAATGAATACTACAGAGATAAGTGCAATGAGTGTAGCAGATTTAAGATATTCAGAAATAAGTTCTTCATTTGAGCCAAGAAGATATCCTAAGGCTACAAGAACAATCACCCATATACCAGCACCCAGTCCAGAATAAAAAGAGAACTTAGCTATATTCATACGCGCTAGGCCTGCCGGCAGGGAGATGAGCTGACGTATGCCGGGGATCAACCTTCCGTTAAATGTAGAGAGTTCTCCGTGTTTTGTAAAAAATGCTTCTAGTTTATCAAGTGTCTCTTCCTTAATAAAGAAGTATTTTCCATACTTCAAGATGAAAGCTCTTCCAAAATGTACAGCTAAGTAGTAATTAAAAAGTGCACCTGCAACAGACCCCAATATACCTATCAATACAACGATATAGACATTCATTTCACCTTTGAATGCAAGGTAGCCTGCAGGTATCATAATGATTTCACTGGGAAAAGGGAAGAAGGTACTCTCAAGGAACATGAGAAGAAAAATACCCCAATAGCCCATATCACCAATGTATCCGACGATAGTATTAGCTATTTCATGTATCATATCTTAGAGAAACTTCTGTAGGGCTTATTCACTAAAAGCGCCAACGGCTGTAAGTCTTTTGTACCGTTGGTCAAGCAGTTCATCTACTGAAAGTTCTTTCAGTGCTTTTACATTCTCTAAAAAATAATGCTTAAGTACTGCGGCTGCCGTTGCTTTATCACGATGTGCCCCTATAAGCGGTTCATCGAGTACATCATCAATGAGTTTGTGCTCCAACAGGTCACTTGGTGTGATCTTAAGTGCTTTTGTTGCTGTCTCTACTTTAGTGGGATCATTCCATAAAATAGCTGAACATCCCTCCGGCGAGATCACTGCAAAAACAGAATAACGCATCATAGCAAGCTTATCTGCCACACCGATAGCAAGTGCTCCACCAGAACCGCCTTCTCCAATAACAACAGAGACAAGAGGTACTTTTACGGAAGCAAATTCAAAAAGGTTTTTAGCGATAGCTTCACTCTGTCCTCTCTCTTCTGCACCAAGTCCTGGATATGCACCCGGAGTGTCTATAAGCATCAATACCGGGATGTCAAATTTCTCTGCCATTCTTACCGCACGAAGTGCTTTTCTATACCCTTCAGGATTTGGCATACCAAAGTTTCTTTTGATCTTATTTTTGACACCACGCCCTTTTTGTTCACCAATCACCATAGTCTTCTGTCCATCGATCCAACCAATATAACATAAAATGGCAGGATCATCACGGAAAGCACGGTCTCCGTGAATTTCATACGCATCATCCATGAGAAGTTTAATGTAGTCTAAAGCGTAAGGTCTGTCCGGATGACGGGCAAGTTGTAACTTTTGAAAATCACTAAGTGAACCAAAGGTTTTATTAACCTCTTTTTCCAACTCTTTTTGGTGTTTCTCTACAGCATCCAAATTTGCAATGGCATGTGCCGATACAATCTCTTCTTGTATCTTTTCAATTTTGTTTTCAAAATCTAAATAAGTTGCCATTTTCGATCCTTATACTTTCTTAAAGATAACGACACCATTGGTACCACCAAAACCAAATGAGTTACTCATCACAACATTGATCTCTGCTTTTCTCGCCTTATTCGGGATATAGTCAAGATCACAATTCTCATCTGGTGTTGTATAGTTGATCGTTGGAGGCAGGATACCGTCTCTCATAGCCATAAGTGAGACAACTGCTTCAATAGCACCTGCTGCACCCAGACAGTGACCTACTTGACCTTTGATAGAACTGACCGGTGGGCAATTCTCTTTGCCACCAAAGAGCTCTTTAAGTGCTGCCGTCTCATTTTTATCATTGACCGGTGTAGAAGTACCATGTGCATTGACATAATCTACTTTTGGCTCACCTGCCATTTTATGGGCACCCTTCATCGCACGAAGCGGTCCATCCATTGTTGGTGTAGTAATATGGTTTGCATCACCACTCTCACCAAAACCAATGAGCTCACCATAAATAGTAGCACCTCTTGCTACGGCATCATCGTAACTCTCTAATATCAATGCACCTGCACCCTCACCCATCACAAAACCATCACGGTCTGCATCAAACGGTCTTGAAGCTGTTTGAGGATCATCGTTTCTTGTAGAGAGTGCTTTCATAGCAGCAAAACCACCCATTCCTGCACCACATATAGCTGACTCTGCACCTATCACAAGCATTTTATCTGCTGTACCAACTATAATGGACTTTGCAGCTTCACCAATAGCATGTGTTCCTGCAGCACAAGCTGTCACAGAGGAGAGGTTAGGACCTTTTAAGTCTTGATAGATCGATACAAATCCACCAAGCATATTTACAAGTGAAGAGGGGATGAAGAATGGAGAGATTCTTCTTGGTCCTCTAGTTGCACATACGACTGAATTCTTCTCGATATTTGGTAACCCACCGATACCTGAAGCAGAGGCTACACCAAATCTATCTCTATCAAAATCTTCCGGAAGTTTTGCATCCTCTATAGCCTCGGCAGCAGCTTTAAGACCAAGCTGAATGAATCTGTCTGCTTTTTTAGCCTCTTTTGCATCCATAACAGTGTTCACATCAAAATCCATGATCTCTCCTGCAATTTGTGCAGAAAA
>JAYEOF010000083.1:0-2150 GCA_034722695.1 Campylobacterota bacterium | reverse complement strand
AAGTGCAAATTTCACTTTATTCTTCCACTCGTTTCCCTTTTTGCCTTCCACTTTTCCAACCCTCAAACAAGCATCTGAGATTGTAGCATAAATGAGAGTGAGTGGAAGAATGGTTTTGGTTATTTCATTGCTTTTTTAGCATTTTCCTTTCTTTGTGACGGACCGCCTATCTCAATTTTATAAGCATTGTGAACTACTCTATCCAGAATAGCATCTGCAATAGTGGCATTATGCAAATAGCTATGCCAGTCTTTTATAGGGAGTTGTGATGTAATGATCAGTGATGATTGGTTCACTCTGTCCTCAACGATCTCCAGTAAGTCTCTTGCCTCTGCAGCTTTAAGTGGCGAAACACCGAAATCATCCAATATGAGAAGATTGATGCGTTTAAGTTTTGCCAAATATTTGAGATACTCTTCATCTCCTCTTATGGCTTGAAGGTGTTGCATAAGTCTTGGAACCCTGAGATACAGAGCACTGTAGCCCATGCTCATGGCTTTATTGGCATAAGCTTGGGCGATCCATGATTTTCCGACTCCAGTCGGTCCGTTTAGAATGATATTTCTAAAATATTTCAAATAGTTACCACCAGCCAGATCTAACATAAGTGCTTTGTCTAAGTTTCTTTGGGGCGTAAAGTGCATCTCTGAGATAGTCGCACCTTTGTCAGGAAGTTTGGCTTGCTTGAACAGTCTTTGTATCTTTTTGTTATCCCTGTCTAACTCCTCGGCTTCAAGGAGCATCTGCACTCTCTTTTCAAATGGCAGTTCACTGTAGGCAGGTTGTGTCTCCTGTTCTATGAATGCTGTATAAAAAGCATTTAGTTTTAGTTTCTGTGATAATTCTTGTATTGGCATTGCGTGTCCTTTTTGTTTTTGATTATTGTTGGTAAAATTGACCCACTAAGTGGGTTTTGGTCTAGCTGAAATATTCAGGACCTCTGATATTGTCATGTTCGGCGAGTGCCATCAATGAAGCAGACTCGTCACTCTGTGTCGGCTTGTAAGATTTAAGTAGATCCTTGACTTGTGCCACCCTATACAGATGCCCATGAATAGCCATCGTAGAGATAATTTCCAAATGCTCTTCGGCGTACCCTTTCTCCTGATACTTCCCATACTCTCTGATAATCCCCAGGCAGGTTCTAAACCCCATCTCTGGATGGGGACGGGACTCCATAATGTTTTTAAAGAGTTTTGCAGTTTCGCTGCCAATTGTTTGACCCCAGTTCATAATCTTTTCCGGAGACCACTCCAGATACTTTTGATGTGAAGAAGCCATATGCTCATGCTGTGTTGAATATTGCCCTTTATGCAGAAGTTTGGGATGGGTAGCTACCGTTTTGCCTTCATAGGTGACCGTTACAATTTTTGCACCAAACCACACTTCTACTTTTTTGCCTATAAGTTGATAGGGAACAGAGTAAAAATTATGCTCTAATTGGATATGATAATCCTTGCTTACTTTGAGGAGTTTAAACTCTTTGTATTCATACCTTGTGGCAGGAAGCGATAAGAGTGCCGGCTGGTCAAGCTCTATAAAAAGCTCTCTTCTGC
Organism: Campylobacterota bacterium; assembly: GCA_034722695.1. Taxonomy (GTDB): domain Bacteria; phylum Campylobacterota; class Campylobacteria; order Campylobacterales; family Sulfurovaceae; genus Sulfurovum. The sequence continues at coordinate 594 of JAYEOF010000083.1, read as the reverse complement.
TTTTGCCAAGATGTTTCATCACTTTATCAAGATAGAGCGGGATCAATCTTTCTATCTCTTTGTTTAACTCTGCTACTGAGTAAAAGGTAAAGTGTCTAAGTCTCGCAAGTATCCACCGTTGTACAAGTTTCACAGAGAGTTCTGCATGTGCTTTGTCTTTTGGTTTATATCCTCGTGTTGGCATCACAGCACTGCCGTAGTGTCTTGCCATCGACGCATAATCTGGATTGACATCAGGGTCATAGTTATCCGCTTTGGTGACAGCACTCTTTAGGTTATCAGGTACAAGCAGTTGGGTCACTCCTCCAAAGTATTCGAACATATCGGCATGTGCATCGATGAAGTCTCTTTTTTTCTGTGAGGCTATTGCTTTTATGAAGGGATAGCCTGATGCAGGCAGCACAGCAATAAATATTTCTGCTTTGATGATGACACCATCTTTTGGATTGACAATATCTACTGTTTTACCACTGAAGTCTATAAATGTTTTTTCTCCTGCCTTGTGGATCAGATGCATCGATGGGTTTATCTTTTTGGCATAGGCTTTATACTGGTTACAGAACCAGGTAAAGCCGTATCCTTGTTTGTTGGGGC
>JAYEOF010000082.1:0-2155 GCA_034722695.1 Campylobacterota bacterium | reverse complement strand
GCTCTGAAGGGTATTTTTTCATAGCATCTAATGCGAGGATATGAGAAGAGAGTAATTGGCTCATAAACTACCTTTTTGACAATCATAGCAAAGCCACACAAAAGTGAATAAAAATATGTCAAATTGTCATACTTTTAAGTATGATAATTCAAATTGTGCCCTGAACGAAGTGAAGAAATGCCCTTGGGGTACATACTTTTAAAAAAAGTGTTACAATTCTCTCATGCCCTGACCGAAGGGAGAAAATACTCTTTAGGTACATTAAATTCAGATTACATCATCCAAGACCAAACAAAATAAGCCACCATGGAAAGTACTATTACCCCTATAAAGTTCAACTTTAAGCCAACCGTTGCCATCTGCTTAATAGAGATGATCCGCGAACTCATTACAATAGCATTTGGAGGGGTAGCAATAGGTAGCATAAAAGCATAAGAGGCTGCAACTGTGGCTACCATGAGAAGCATCGTTCCTTCATTTTCAGGCATGAGTTTGGCAAACTCATAAAAGATAGGTATAGCTATGGAAGTAAGTGCAGTGTTACTTGTGACCTCAGTGGAAAAAGTAACAAATAGTGCTACTGCTACGAACATCCAAAAGAGTGGTAAAGTAGAGATAAAACCTAATTTACCTGCAATATCTGCTGCCAATCCAGTCTGAGAAAAGGCAGTAGCAATGCTAAATCCGGCACCAAAGAGAAAAATGATCTCGTAAGGCATAGTACGTGTATCTTCCCAAACTAAAAAACCTACCTTGGGGACAAACATTAAAAGTCCAAATCCAAGTAAAACAAGTTTTTCATCCAGAGCTATACCAAAAGCTTGTTTCATAAAAGTATTGGCTACAAGCACTCCGGCAAGAAGTGTGATGATACCATAGAGTCTTTTTTGTGCAATGTTTAGTTCCGGTACATCATGGCTTACATCTTCTACACACTCCTGTGTCACCCCAAGTGAGAGTACCCAAGGGATGATAAGCAGCATAAGTCCAACAACAGGAAGCATCATCAACATCCACTCTCCAAATGCCAATGTAGGCAGTTTATGTTCTTCTAAAAAACCAAGCAAGATAAGATTTGGTGCTGTACCTATAGGTGTCAAGATACCACCTACACTCGCACCATACGCAGTTGCCAATAAAAACCGTATTTTTAGTTTGATATTTTCACTTAAAAAAAGCGCAATAGGCATAAGCATTAGTGTAATGGTAGTGTTAGAGAGAATCGAACTTAAAAGTGCAGAAGTAATGGCTAAGGCATAGATGATACCCCTGGCTGTTTTAGGGAAAAAACTAAGAAGTTTGGCTGAAAAGTACTTGTGTAAACCTATCTTCTCTATGGCAATGGCAAGCATAAATCCACCTAAAAAAAGAAAGATGATCGATTTAGAATAATTGGCTGTAACAGCATTGGTATTCAGTATGCCAAAGACAGGGAAAAGAATGATAGGCATAAGAGAAACTGCCCCCAGAGGTAAAGCCTCATTGGTCCAAAGTGTAACCAAAAATGCAACAAGTCCTATAAGTGTAGCGTGCTGAAAAGAAAAGCCCAGTAGAGCAAAAGTAAAAAACCCTATACCAATAATAATAGCGGTGATGATCCCCTTCATTTATTTCCTCTTTCTATAAATATCATCAATGTAAACAAGCTCTACATCTCTAAAAATATCTTTAGCAGAGCTAAGTGCTTTCATTGTTACGGGATGAGGATGTCCTATAGCTATGGCATATCCCTTTTTCTTAGCTGTTTTTACTGCTTGACGAAGCTGTTTACGTATATAGGGAACATTATGATCATTATCTATGAATATATCCCTTGCTACATATGCATCACCAAAGGCATGTGCTATTTTACGTACTTTAGTTGATGCTGTAGTACGACTGTCCACAAAAACAAATCCCTCTTTACGTAAAATAGCATAAAGCATATCCATTGCTTTGTAGTTACCTGTAAATGCAGAACCGGTATGATTATTGACATAACGTGCTGTGGGAAAAAGTTTTCTTATCTCTTTGACCCTCGCTTCCATACTCTCTTTACTGTCCGTTATTTTTAATGTCCCGTACTGCTTGTCATAGGCTTTACCTGACTGCATAGGAAGATGTATCATATAGTGCTTTAAACCTTGTGCCAACTTATGATTTGACTTTGAAAGTT
>JAYEOF010000081.1:0-2155 GCA_034722695.1 Campylobacterota bacterium | reverse complement strand
TCTTTAATGACTGGCTTCCCAATGATGACTGTTTTGTGAGTCTGGATGAAACACATAAAGATAAATATGGCATGCCTGTTGGGAAGCTTCGCGTTGAAGCGCATCCTCAAGATATTAAAGTAGGTAAGTATATCGCAAAGAAGTGTGAAAAGGTGCTCAGCGAGATGGGAGCGAAAAATATCTATAGCTCAGTCTCTTCCTCCCCTCCCCAAAACTTAGTGGCAGGAGGATGTCGTTTTGGAAATGATCCTAAAACATCAGTACTCAACAAATATTGTCAATCCCATGATGTCCCTAACCTTTTTGTGGCGGATGCCAGTTTCATGCCTACAGGCGGTTCAGTACCGTATACTTGGACGATCTATGCCAATGCATTGAGGGTGGGTGAGCATATTGTAGAGCAGTTGAGTAAAGGTTGAGTTAAGTTTAGCTTATTCTATTTTATTTTTTTTTAAAGTAGATTTTGTTATCATCCCTGTAGAGATGTTGAAAAAGCTAAACCTACTGAGAAGTAGGGACAGAAAATCATGGGTCTTAGAAAGATAGCCAGATTGCCAATGTTTATGTGTTTCACACTACATTTATAACTATTTCCTTCTCTTTTTACATTACAAGTATGATTTAAGATAAATTTAAATTGATGTTTATTTTTGATTAATCATATATAGTTACAATTATACATATTATTTAGTATGGACTTCATCATCTGTACTATGAGTTTTCATTAATTAGGAGTATTTATTGAAAAAACTTTATACATTATTGCTTACATTATCCCTCACTACAGTTACAGCTCAAGCAGCTACAAAAACAGTTAAACATACTATTAAGAATGGAGAGACTCTCTATACAATAGCAAAGAAAAATCATACTACTATAGAAGAAGTAAGAAAAGCAAATGGCCTCAAAAAAGGAGATACGCTTAAGTTAGGAAGAGTGTTGAAGGTTCCTAAAAATACGTATTTCCCAAATAAAAAGAAAAAGATAGCTAAGAAAACCAATACTAAGAAGTCTACTACGTCAGCAAAATATGCTATAAAAAATGGTGATACACTGTTTACTATTGCACGTAAACATCATACCACTATTGAAGAAGTAAAAAAAGCAAATGGCCTTAAAAAAGGAGATACACTTAAGCTAGGAAGAGTGTTGAAGGTTCCTAAGAATACTTATTTCCCAGATAAAAAGAAAAGGATATCTAAGGTTACTAAGAAAAGTAAGAATAAAAGAATTGTTCAAAAAACTAACAAAAAAACAAATATCAAGAGATCTTCTAAATCAGCAAAATATACTATAAAGAGTGGAGACACACTTTCTACTATAGCGCGCAAGAACCATACTACTATTACAAAATTGAGAAAAGTAAATGGTCTTAAAAAAGGGGAAACACTTAAGCTTGGTAAAGTATTGAAAATGCCTACAAATAGTTATACTAAGAGTACAAAGAAGAAAAAATTTAAAATAGCAAAAACTAAAACAACTCGTCAAGACAAAAAACTTGCAAAAGCACTTATGAATGTAAAATCTAAAAAAACAGCTAAAAAAGGTCAAAAGTTTTCTATGGGTGATATCTTCTTTAGTGGAAAGTCTAAGGGTAAATCTACCAAGATGACCAAACTTGCTAAAAAGAAATTAGGTAAAAGATATGTTTGGGGTGCTACAGGAAAAAAGAATACATTTGACTGTTCAGGATTTACTTCTTATGTCTGTAAGAAGAATGGAATCGCTATTCCCAGAACATCAAGAGCGCAGTCAACTTATGGAAAGTATGTGAGCAGAAGTAACTTAAAACCTGGAGACCTTATCTTCTTTGACACTTCTAAAAGACGTAAAGGATATGTGAATCATGTAGGTATTTACCTTGGTAACGATAGATTCATCCATGCAAGTTCTGCGAAGAAGAAAGTGGTTATTACCAAATTAGGTAAATCTTTTTATAGTAAACGCTATAAAGGTGCAAGAAGAGTGACTTCATAAGCTTTCCTCTCTGATGAGCTTTGGCTCATCACCACTTCATAATAATTTATTTCTTTTTCCATTAACTCTAATTTATCAAAAATTCCTAAACACAATTTACTGAGGCTTTGTTTCTCTCTTCATTTTTTTAGAAAAAACGAAGCAAAAAAGCGTCATGACTCTCGAATCGCTTTGCTTT
>JAYEOF010000080.1:3059-9519 GCA_034722695.1 Campylobacterota bacterium | reverse complement strand
GGTGATATGTCTAGAGAAGTATCTCAGGTCGTTGTGGCATTGGACATTGATGCTGATATGATAGAGAATACAGAAGAAGGTACACTTTTTGTGGTACATCATCCTCTTATCTTTGGAAAAATGACACAGCTTGATTTTTCTAAATATCCTTCTAATTTACTTGAAAAAATGATACTTAAAAAACAGTCACTTATTGCCTTGCATACAAACTTTGATCAAACGCATTTGAACAGATATGTGTTTGAAAAAGTTTTAGGCTTTAAGCTGGAATCACAAAATCCTTTTGTGTGTACCACAAAAGGGAAATGGCATTACAAAGAACTTTTGACGCTTTTAAAAGAAAAGTTGAACTTACCTACACTTAAAGTCATAGGTAAAAAAGAGAACATTACTTCTATCGCATTAACCACCGGGGCAGGGGCTTCACTGATGGATGAGGTCGAGGCTGATTGCTTTTTGACGGGTGATATCAAGTATCATGATGCGATGAAAGCGATGAGTGAAAATTTGATGATGGTGGACATTGGACACTATGAATCTGAGAAGTTTTTTGCTGAGATAATAATGGATGAATTGAAAGTTTTACCTATTTTGGCTATAATTGCGAATTCTAAAAACCCATTTCATACTGAGACGTACTAAAAATAGGTTATTAAACACTGCAAGAACACCAAAATAGTGTACTGCAGGAACACCCTTAAACCCCAAAAGGACAGAGATTGAACAAACACTTAAATGAGCTTATTGAGCTTGCAAAAAATGATCAAGCGATCGATAGCTATAACCCACAACTTGAAGCTGCAGATAAAAAAGTAGCAAGAGTACAAAAGAAGATCGATGCAGCACAAGGTGAACTTGATGAACTTACAACTGCTATTGCTGACAATGAAGAGAAAGTAAAAGGTTTTGAAGAGCAGTTAACACTGTTAAATGAACAACTGACTTCAAATGCAAAAAAATCTAAAGATATCACCACAGAAAAAGAGATGAAAGCACTCTCTCTTGAAGAAGATATCGCTAAAGAGAAGATGACATTTGCAAATGAAGAGATAGCAAGACTCCAAGGTATCAATGAAACAAAAACAGCACTTCTTGATGAAGCTAGTGAAAAAGTAAATACACTTACTGCTGATTTTGATACGATCAATAAAGAAGTGTCTGCAGAAAAAGCAGAAATCGAAAAAAGTAAAGGTGAACTTTTTGTAAAAAGAGAAGAGCTTAGCAGAAACATTGAGCAAAAAGTACTTTCATTTTACGAAAAGATCCGTATCTGGGCTGGAAATACAGCAGTAGTGCCTGTGAAAAAACAAGCATGTTACGGATGTTATATGAAACTCAATGATAAAACGTACTCAGAAGTAATTAAAGCAGATGAGATCTGTAACTGCCCTCACTGTGGTCGTATTCTTTATATAGAGTCTGTAACTGCTGAAGATGCATAAGTGATGCATTATGGAGAAAATATTCTTTTTTCTCTATAGTCTTGTCTCTTTTCTAATTTACATTTTAGCCCTCCCTTTTTTAATAATATTCTCTTTTAAAACAAAATACAGAAATTCTATTCCCTCAAGATTTTTTTTATGGAACAATAAACCTTTAAAACCTAACGGTATCTGGTTTCATTCTTGTAGTTTTGGTGAAGCTAAAGCGATCAAACCTTTGGTTGATGAATTATCTGCAGATGTTTTACGTATGAGTACTACTACAAATACAGGCTTTAAAGCGATCCGTGAATATACAGAGCAGAGTAGATACCTGCCTTTTGAGCCTCTGCTTTTTTCTTGGTTGAAACCTCAAAAAGCATTGGTGGTGATGGAAGCCGAGTTTTGGTATCTTCTTTTTGTTTTGACACAAAAAAGAGGAGCTAAAACACTTCTGATCAATGCAAGAATGTCTGACAGGTCATTTCCTAAATATCAACGTATTGGGTGGCTTTACAGACAGATATTTAAACATATAGATGAAGTCTATGCACAAACCAGTAAAGATAAAGAACGTTTGGAGTCCTTAGGGGCTAAAAATGTTATGGTAACAGGAAATATTAAACTCTCAAAACTTCCTGCTCCTTCAAAAAGTTTGAAAAAACCAGATGGCTTGCTTGTATGTGCGGCTAGTACGCATCAAGGTGAGGAAGAGTTGATCCTCAAAGCTTTTGCAGATTTTAAAAAAGAGCAAAAAGATGCAAAACTTCTTGTTGTACCTCGACATCCTGAGCGTTTTGAAAAAGTAGCTTCAGAAGTGGAAAACTTCGTTAAAAAAGAAGGTATGAGTTGGCAAAAATATTCGCAAAATGAGACCTTAGAGAGTGATATAACGGTTGTAGATACATTAGGTGAACTGGTTAATATCTATGTTATTTCAGATATTGTCATACTTGGAGGTGCCTTTGAACCTATAGGTGGACATAATGCAGCAGAAGCAGCACAGTTTGAGTGTAAGATCATCTCTGGTAAACATTATTTTAATCAAAAAGATATTTTTGAAGCAGTAGAAGGTATAGCAGTTGTTGAAGCTTCAAATCTCTCTCGCAGACTCTCTCAATACGGTTTGTTAAAACCAACGAAGATCAAGAGTAGAACAGATATTACAGCGATAGTTGAAAGTCTGAAAGATGTTTTATAAGATAAATGGCAATAGTGTCAGCATACGTATCAAAGCCCAACCAGCAGCGAGTAAGAACGAATTTTGTGAAATTTATGGTACTGATGCCATAAAAATACGGATCAAAGCACCGGCGGTAGAAGGTGCAGCAAATAAAGAGTTAGTAAAATTTCTTGCAAAAAGTTTTAAAGTCTCAAAAAGTGATATAATTTTTAAAACTGGACAAAACTCTAAAATAAAAATAATAGAATTTCCTTTAACGGAAAAATTTAATGAATGGATAGTAAAAGATAAGGAAATATAAATGGCTACAGATAAAGCATATAAAGTATTGGCACTGCAACAAGGTATATCAAATAATAAAGCAAAAGAACTCATAGACAGAGGACTTGTCTTTGTTGAAGACAAAAAAGTAAAGATAGCAAGAGCGGAGATACATACAGATACACTCTTTCGTATAGAGTACCCTGCTGATATAGAGATACTCTACCAGGATGAAGATATCATTGCCATCAATAAACCGGCACAGGTTGACTCTTATGAGATACAGGATGCCATAGATGGGGCAGTACTGTTGCACAGACTTGACAGAGATACTTCCGGTGTATTGTTACTTGGAAAGAATGAAGCATTTGTTGACCGTGCGATCAAAGAGTTTAAAGCACGCAGGGTAGAAAAACACTATGTCGCATGGATAGAGGGAGTAATTTATGAAAAAGTGGAGATCGATGAGCCTATCTTTACGGTTAAAAAAGGCAAAGCATTTTCCATGATAGATCCGGTACGTGGGAAAAGAGCACATACAATAGTAAAACCTGAAGAGCTACAGGGTAAAAAGTCCAAAGTAAATATAGAGATCACAACTGGAAGAACCCACCAGATACGTGTGCATCTTGCACATATTGGACATCCTATCGTAGGTGATGAACAGTACGGAAGCCGTACACAGTCAAAACGTGTACTATTACACTCTTCAAGAATGAAGATACTTGACTATGAGTTTAATGCAAAAGAGCCTAACGACATTGCTAGATACAAGTAATGAATTAGTAATAACCATTGTATTCAAGGGCTTCTCAAAAAATCATCACCGACCATTAGTTCGATTCAAATTTTTTAAAAACCCCTTAAACACAAGCGTTATCACTACTTCACAAGTTACTACAGAATGCATTTAAGCCCAAATAGGGTAAAATCGCAACAATTATAATGAGAAAATATAGAGGTAAGAAATGTTTGATACTTTAACTGATAGTTTTAAAAATGCCATAGGCAAGATCCGTTTTCATGATGATGATAAAGCGCTTAAAAAAGCAACGACTGAACTTAAGAAATCACTACTTAAAGCAGATGTACATCATAAAGTCGTAAAAGAACTCATCGCAACAGTTGAGACAGAGACAAAAAAACATGGTGTAGGTAAAGATAATTTCTTAAAAGCACTTCAAGATAAACTTACAGATATCCTGACCATAGAAGGTGCTCCAAAAGGTTTTACTTTTGCGTCTAAGCCTCCTACTGTAGTACTGATGATAGGTTTGCAAGGATCTGGTAAAACAACTACTACCGGTAAGCTAGCGTATTTCCTTAAAGAACAAAAAAAGAAAAAAGTACTTGTTATTGCAGCCGATCTACAGAGACTTGCAGCAGTTGAACAACTTAAACAGATCACTTCGGGTATAGAAGTAGACCTGGTTGCAGATGAGAGTGCTACACCAACGCAGATAGTGAAGCAGGGGCTGAGAAAAGCAGAAGATGAGCTTTATGATGTAGTGCTTATAGATACCGCAGGTCGTTTGGCCATAGATGATGAGTTGATGGATGAACTCGCAGAAGTTAAAAAAGTAGCGGATCCAGATGAGCTTTTCTATGTAGCGGATGCTATGACAGGTCAAGATGCGGTTAGAACAGCACAAACCTTTAAAGAGAAGATCGGTATTACCGGCGTGGTACTTTCCAAGTTTGACGGTGACTCTAAAGGTGGGGTTGCACTTGGATTGACAGAACAAGTGGGTGTACCGCTTCGTTTTATCGGTGCGGGTGAGAAGATGCCTGATCTTGAACAGTTTATCTCAGACAGGATCGTAAGCCGTTTGATGGGTGCGGGTGACGTTGAGTCACTGGCAGAAAAAGCAGCGGCAGCCATAGATCCAAAAGAAGCAAAGAAAATGACCCAGAAGATCAAAAAAGGTCAGTTCAACTTCAATGACTTCCTTGATCAGATGGAACAGATGAAAAAGCTTGGAAGCATGAAATCTATCATGGGTATGATCCCCGGTATGGGTAATATGGCAAAACAGGTCGGTGATATGGATCTGGAAAATTCTGATGAGATCAAAACGATCAAAGCGATGGTCTCTTCCATGACACCAAAAGAGAGAGAAAATCCGGACTTGCTGAATAATACACGTAAAAGACGTTTAGCTGCAGGTTCAGGGCTTAGTCAAATGCAAGTCAACCGCCAACTCAAACAGTTCAAGAATGCTGCAAAGATGGCAAAGAAGATGTCAACTAAAGGTGGCATGAAACAGATGCAAGATATGATGGCGCAGATGCAAGGCGGTGGGGGCGGTGGTTTCCCTGGAATGCCACGTTAGAAATAGTAGTACTATTTTAATTTCATCTAATTGTTTTCCTTTCGACAAGCTCAGGGAACGAAATCAAACTACGGTGGCTGAGTTTGTCGAAGTCACTTTAATAAAATCTTTATAAACTTTATGGTAAAATCGCGTTCCAAAAAGAATTATGAAGTGTTGATGAGTGCTTTAGTCATTAAAAAGCAGTTGTCAGTACTTTATTCCATAATGCATCACTCTTCCTCGGGTACGCATTGAAATAAATGAAAAAACAAAGGACATAACATGACAATGATCAGAATGACAAGAATGGGTAGAAAAAAAAAGCCATTTTACAGAATCGTAGTAACAGACAGCAGAAAAAGAAGAGATGGTGGTTGGATCGAAGTAATCGGTCACTATAACCCAGTATCTGAAAACAAAGAGCTTACTCTTGATATGGAAAGATTGAACTACTGGACTTCTGTTGGTGCACAAATGAGCCCAACAATTAAAAGACTTGCAGGTCAAAAATAGTCCGTATGGTTAAAAACTTCTTACTCTCATATACCAAACTTTTGGTAAACAACCCTGAAGATATCTCAATAGAGATCTCAGAGGTTGATGAGGGATTCGATGAGATCACTATCTTTGCAAACAGTGAAGATATAGGAAAACTCATCGGTAAAGAAGGAAGAATGATCAATTCGATCAAAACAGTCATCTCCGGCTGTAAAGCAAAAGGCGGTAAAAACTACCGTGTTAATGTAAAGCCTGCAGAGTAATAACTTTATGTCAAATGACAACTCTCTTATCGCTCAAATAGGGCGGACTATCGGCCTTTGGGGTGACCTCAAATTTCATCTACATACAGATTTTCCAGAACAGTTCAAAGTAGGCAAGACCTATAAAAGTAATCGTGGCGACCTTACTATCGCTGACATTAATTTTAAGCGCGGTATAATCCGTTTTACAGGTTATGAAAGTATTGATTCTGCGAAAAAATTGACGAATACTAAACTTTTTGCCGATGAAAAACAGACTAAAGAAAATTGTGATCTTGGTGAAGGTCAGCACTTTTGGTTTGATATCATTGGTTGTGTAGTCAAGCAAGATGATGAAGTACTTGGTGTGATAGAAGATATTCAACGTATGGGTGATACAGATTATATGGCGATCAAAACTGCAGATACTTTGGTTGAAGCAGGGTTGTCAAAAACATTTTTACTCCCTTACATAGAGCGTTTTGTGATAAGTGCAGATACCGAAGCTAAAGAAGTCTATACCAAAGATGCCAAAGACAT
>JAYEOF010000080.1:1678-2959 GCA_034722695.1 Campylobacterota bacterium | reverse complement strand
AGTTCTATGCGTTTTTCCTTCGTTACTCTTTTTCCTGATCTTATCAAAGGATACTTCTCTGAAAGTATTTTAAAACGTGCCATTGAAGATGAAAAGATCTCTATAGACTTTTATAATCCGCGTGATTTCACTACCGATAAACATAATCGTGTAGATGCACCCATGATAGGTGGAGGAGCAGGTATGCTTATGACACCACAGCCTCTCATGGATACATTGAAAAATGTAAGAGAAACGTCACCTAAATCACATGTAATATTTCTCTCTCCTGTAGCGAAGCCATTTACTCAAAATGATGCAAAACGTTTAGCAAAAAAAGAGCATGTAGTGTTTGTAAGCGGACGTTATGAAGGTATAGATGAACGGGTGATAGAAGCCCAGGCAGATGAACTTTTCTCTATAGGAGACTTCATCTTAACAGGTGGAGAATTGGCCAGTATGGTGGTATGTGATGCTATTGCCAGAAACGTTGATGGGGTGCTTGGAAACAGTGATTCATTAGAGGTGGAAAGCTTTGAGTCTTCTCTTTTGGAAGCACCTTCTTTTACGAAACCGATAATTTATGAAAATAATAAAGTTGTTTCAGAGTTCTTAAAGGGTAATCATAGTAAAATCACGGACTTAAAAAGAGGGCTGGCTTTGTGTAAAACAAAGTATTTCCGCCCAGACTTATACAAAAAAGGTATAACACATGAGAAATAAATATATTGAAAGCTTTGAAAAAGCACAATTGGAAAACAAAAACATTCCTGAATTTAGAGCGGGTGATACTGTAAGGGTAGCCGTAAGAATTAAAGAAGGTGCAAAAACTAGAGTTCAAAATTACGAAGGTCTTTGTATCGCTATCAGAGGTCAAGGTACAGGTAGAACATTTATGGTAAGAAAAATGGGTGCTAACTCTGTTGGTGTTGAGAGAATCTTCCCACTTTACTCAGAGTCTATCGAAAGTATTGAAGTACTTAGAAAAGGTAGAATCAGAAGAGCTAAATTGTTCTATCTTAGAGAGCTTAAAGGTAAAGCAGCAAGAATCAAAGAGTTAAGAAGAAAATAGTTCTTTCATTCTATTTTACTTCATCTTCGGCTGAATGGACTTTCCTCCATTCGGTCACTTACTATCAGTAAGCTCCCTTACTCCACAAATCCCATTCAACCAAAGCTAAAGCAAACTAGAACGAAATAATCTATTTTGCAAGTATTTTTTTACTTTCTTAAATGTACTAATTTCAACTTTCTAATCTTTTATACTTCCTATGTTAAACTCGCTTAACGCTTAACGCTTAA
>JAYEOF010000080.1:0-1578 GCA_034722695.1 Campylobacterota bacterium | reverse complement strand
CGCTTAACGCTTAACGCTTAATTAGCTATAATACTTTTTAAAATTTATTTATGGATACACTACTATGCTATCAGCTATAAAAAATAAACTTATTTCACTTCTCCAACTCATACTAGTAATCATCTACATTATCTTTGAAGAGTTGATCTGGGAAGGGATAGCCAAGCCTATCTATACGTTTGTTCACTCTCTGAAAATTTTACAAAAAGTAGAAGTGAAATTGCATAGTGTGAATGCTTCTGTCATATTGGTTATTTTTGTGTTCTTATTTGGGATCGTGGAGGCTTTGGGGATATATGCGGGTATTCTTTTTGTAAGCGGTCAAATATTGCTTGGTATCTCACTTTACATCTCTAAGATCCCTATAGCAGCTTTTACTTTTTGGATCTTTCGGATCACAGAAGATAAACTGATGCAGTTTGGATGGTTTAAGTGGATCTATGACTGGATAGTAAAAGGGATAGATTGGTTAAAGTCACGTGATATATATAGAGAAACAATGGAACGTTTAACTGGAGTAAAAGCAAGTATCAAAAAAAGTTTTAAAGCTTTAAAAGAGAAGTACTTTTCAAAAGAGAGCCTTTTTATAATAAAGATCAAACATCTCTATAAAACAGTGAAAGAGTCACTTAAAAAGTAGCAGATGATGAAAAATAGATCATTATGGTTTTGGCTTGTTCCCTTAGTAATTATTGGCTTTATTGTTATACTCTTTAGTATTGAAGAGAGCCGTACATTTATTGTGGCTTTTATTCTTCGGGCTATACTCTTTGTAAAGAAAAATATTATTATGTTACTTGCAGCCTTTTTTCTAGTTAAAGGTAAATTTATCTTAACCCTTTTTCTGAAGAAGATCGCTGTGCTTTCTGCTACAGGATTAGGAAAACGTTACCTTATAGAAAAAGTTATAAATCATAATCTTAAAATACATTTTTTGGATCATATCAGTGATGATATTAAACGTTTAATTGTGTATGTTAAAAATAATTTTAAAAATTTCCCTATTATGAAACAGATCATTGCACTTTTTACCTTCTTGGGTTCACTTGGTTTTATAGGTAAGTTTATGGGTGGGATGCTTGCGATGAAAGTGTTTGTTGCTAAGGTTTGGAGTTTTTTACTGGCTATTTTCCTTAAAGTGGGTACGGTTATATTCTACTTTCTTACCGACTATCTTTGGGGAAGTTGGATCGCTCCTCTTGTAGAGATACTGATCTTTTCCTGGTTATTGGAATGGATGGAAAGAGTCCCTTTTCTAAAGAGAGGCTTGAATCATATTTATCAGTTTTTCATTTCTCTGTTTGGATGGATGGAGTATTACATGGAAAAGATATTTCATATTCCGGTAAAACGTTTTTTTAGGTATTTGAGCAGGAAGATCAAAAGATATATATATGATTTTATAGGATATGAAAGGGTTTCAGCATGGGAACGTCTAAACGAGATCCGCCAACTGCATCCTAGCAGTCATGCAAAACTTTTAAAAAAACGTAAAGAGAAATGGGTGAAAGAGAAGCGTTATCTCTCTTCAAGAGATAAATTAAAGCAGAAAAGAGAAGAAAGAGTCTCTTAGTAAGA
>JAYEOF010000079.1:0-2158 GCA_034722695.1 Campylobacterota bacterium | reverse complement strand
TCAGTACGAATTACACCATAATCATAGAAAGCTGCCAGTCTCATCTTTGCTGCTTCCGAGAGAGGAATACTCGCTTCAATAGTACCGGAAGCACGTTCTGTACCACCAATTCTATCACCTAAAACATCCGGAGAAAGTGAGTATGGATCATATCCTCTTACAGATCCTATACCACCCATAAAGAGTCTTTCCGCAATAGGGATATACTGATCATCACCGGATATGATCTTCGTATACCTTGCTTTAAATCGTAAAATAAGGTCATAATCTATAATATCTTCCATTCCATAATAGGCACCAAAACGTGCTGACACTTTAGTAAAGTCATCAAATTCTGAATAACCTCTATCAAGATTCTCTTGCTTCATCACACCATCCATTTGTGCAAGTTCAGCATTTAGTGATGCGATGAATCCTTCTCTTGGCATATAGAAATCATCTGTATTGTCAAATCTTATACTCGCAAAACCTGAAATTTTTTCATACTGGTCAGCATAGAATGTAGGATCAATACCTCCTATTGGATTATAATTATCATTGTATGTAGATTGGTTATCAACGTAACCTAACCCTACCGAGCCATAAAAGTGTCTAAAGAACTCTCTACCTACATTCAATGAACCACCAAGCTGATCTTGCGTATAGTCGATATATTCATAATCTCTCTTATAGAAACTCAGTCCCAAACTATACATACTGTCCCATACTTTTGGATTAACAAAAGAGAGATTATAGTTCTTTGAAATTTTTGAAATTTCGAAACCTAAAGTGGTATTGATCCCTGAGCCGAATATGTTTTTATCCGATACGGAAGCATTGACCATTAAACCTTCATAACTTCCATATCCACCACCTGCAGAGATCGTACCTGTAGATGTTTCTTTCACGTTAACAAGCAGGTCGATCTTCTCTTCTGAAACTCTCTGACTTTGAATATCTACCCCTTCAAAGAAACCTGTTCTTCCCAGGGAACTTTTACTGTCTTTTAAGTCAGTAGAATTAAATGTATCGCCGGGAGCAAGATAAACATATCTACGGATAACTCTATCTTTTGTAGTGTCGTTACCTGAGATCAGTACATCATTGATCGTTACTTTCTGTCCCGGTTGGATCACATACTGAAGATTGACGATCCCCTGCTCTGTATTTTTACGCATGTTGGGAGAGACTTTCGCATACGCATATCCCAGATCTCCTGCTGCATCCTGGATCATTTGCATATCTTTACGCATTCGTGTAATATCAAAAATACGACCTTTTTTAAGTAAAAGGTCACTGAGTAGCTCTTCACTGTTAAGCCCCTTAACATCCTGTGCTATACTCACGTCACCTACACGATACTGAACACCCTCTTTGATCTGATAATCTACCTCTGCACTATAAGAACTGTAATCCACACGCATCAGCGGCTTACTTACATAGGCATCCAGATACCCATTTTTCATATAGGTTTCTTTTACTCTATATGCATCATACTCAAGCTGATCTACTTTTACTTCACCATTGTTAAAGATCGGTATCCAACCAAGAAAATCTTCTTCCTGGTTGGCAAGATCGGTTTCAAGATCACTCTGACTCAACGCTGACGCACCGATAAAATTAAGCTTTTTGATCTTGATCTTTTCACCCTTGTTTACATCAAAAACAACAGAAACTGCTCCTTTTCCTACAGGTGTCGTGGTTACCTCAACAACAGAATCATAATTACCTTTACTCTCAAGTTTGGACATGAGTGTCTTCTTTGCATACTGAATACGCGCATCATCATAAAGGTCACCTTTTTTAATTCCAATACCTTTTAAAAGCTCTTCACCCTCATCACCGGAACCAAAACCTTTAACCTGAAGATTGGCAATAGCTACTTTTTCTTCAAAATGATAAATAAGCACTCCACCTTGTTTATCGACCCATATATCTTTAAAATACCCTTGTTCAAAGAAGTTTAGAATCGATTGATTGATCTTATCATTGTCCATCTGGTCACCCACACGAATATCTGCGATCTCCAATGCAACGTTAGGAGAGAGGTGTGCAAGTCCTTCAAATTTGATCTGTGTCACTTTTTGTGCCAAAAGTAGTGATCCTATCAACATCCAAGCAAGAAGTATCTTGAAGGGAGCAATTTTCTTTATCATAGTCAAGCCTTAGTATAATTTGC
>JAYEOF010000078.1:8426-9571 GCA_034722695.1 Campylobacterota bacterium | reverse complement strand
GTGAGGGGAGTCCATGCCAGGAGTTTGATGAGCTTGTCTCGTGATCGTCCGGAAAGTTTGTTAAAGCCTAGAGTAGGGTCTGCTTCTGCCATTTTGCAGAGTTCAAGAGAGACGGACTCAGGTAAAAGCGTTTGCATAAGTTGCAAAGTAGTGCGATGTGGATCTTTGGCTATCTCATTTTTGAAATGTGCTCGTATCTGCTCTTCATTCATGCCTTTGGTAAGATTCATGAGCAGGGGGATTTCATCGAACTTGCTTAGAAGTGGGGTGATCTCACGAGAAAAATCCAGGACAACGGGACCTCGTATACCCTCTTTGGTGAAGATAAGATCTCCAGTGGCATGAAGTTTCTTATATTTTTTCATATCAACGCGCAGTTTGACCTTTGCGATGGTGTCGGCTCTACAGTTTGCACCCCATTTTTCTTTTGTTTTCAAGGGCATCATGGCAGGATACAGCTCTGTGACTTTATGTCCTATGGACTCTGCCAAAGGATAACCGTCACCCTCTGCACCAAGCAGAGGATAACCCAAACCACCTGTGGCTATAATAATGTTTTCACCCATAAAGGTATCTGTCAGCGTATGGACACCTGTAACCTTTACGCCATCATGTTCCAATGTTTCTACTTTTTGTGAACATAACACTTTTACTCCGAGGTTTTGCATCTCTTCTTGCAAGGCATCGATGATAGTTGAAGAACTATGTGTAATAGGAAATACCCTAAAACCGTCAGGTGCATGACTCTCTACACCTATCTCTTTAAAAAATGCCATCAGATCTTTATGGTCAAATGCCTCCAAAGCAGGGGTCATAAAGCGTCCTTCACGACCAAAACATGCCATAAAGTCTTCATTTGAGAGTGTGTTTGTCAAATTACATCGTCCACCGCCAGTAGCTTTGAGCTTCGCACCTATCTTGGAAAGCTTCTCTAACAGTAGTACCGATTTCCCCACACGCGCAGCAGTTATGGCAGCCATCATACCCGCTGCACCCGAACCTACTACGATGAGATCATAATTTGACACTATGGCTTCCTTCATATGTATTTATATAGAATCATATCAAAAAGTTCTAGAAATAGAACTATTTAGTCACCATAATTCATATTTGGTTAATATTAAGATGCTATAATTTTTATAATC
>JAYEOF010000078.1:0-8326 GCA_034722695.1 Campylobacterota bacterium | reverse complement strand
TGAAAGAAGTCAGTTCTTAAAATGAAAATACAAAACGAGTTTTCCCAAAATGCCAAGGCATACAATAACTTCAATGTTATCCAGACAAAAGTAGCAGAAGAACTTATTTGTACTATCACTGATAAACCTGCATCAGTTTTGGATATTGGCTGTGGAAGAGGAGGGATGTTTAAGTCTATATTTTGGCCATTAGAGAAATTTATCGGTATCGATTTTGCAGAAGGGATGATAGAACTGCATCCCAAAGAAGAAAATATTGAATTGTTCGTGAAAGATTTTAATGATCCAGCATGTTTTCAAAACTTGGAAACCTATGCATTTGATAGAATAGTATCGGCTTCTGCGTTACAATGGGCGGATGATCTTGACAGAACATTTCAGCACATAGCAAGATTAAATACCCCTGTTACATTTGCCATTTTCACCTCCGGTACCTTCAAGACTTTGCAGGAAACAGCATCCATTCCTCCATTATTACGTTCAACAGAGGAAGTAATGAGACTCTCAGAAAAATATTTTAATGCAGAGTATAAAGTCCTAAAATACACTTTAGAATTCACCTCCGTACGTGATATGTTCCGCTATATGAAAAAAAGTGGGGTTGGGGGTGCAAGAAATATTTTGAGTTTCAAACAGATGAAAGCACTTATGAACGACTACCCTTTCAACTATTTGGAATATGAGATCCTTATGATCCATGAAAAGACTAAATGATGACATTTTCGCATCAGACCATGCAAGAGATACTTCCTCTACTGCAAAACAGACTTAAAACAGATGCATCTGTCTCTTTTGAAGTACTCAACCCGGATCTGGGTGAGGGGTATGCGGGTAATCAACTCACTATAGAAGAGATGTCTTACATTTATAGAAGCTACAAAGCATGGACAGATTTGGCAGAGTTACTTATGTGCAAGATGCTTACACCAAAAGAGAGTAGCTATCCACTGATAACCCTTTGTTTTCAAAAGTTAGAAACCCAAAGCTCATTTCATCTCGATACGCAAAGTCCCAAAGAGGAAAAGTATGGGGCAGAGTCTCATTTCTTTCAAATAAACAAAATGGAAGAGCCAGCCTTCCTTTACTACTATAATCAAGCACTTACAAATGTAAATATAGAAGAGAGAACGCGTATTTTAAACCTTGGTATTAACCGGGGAGATGAATTTGAAGTCATTAAAAACAGATTAGATACTAATAAATATAAAAATATGGAATTTGTAGGTCTTGATCATAGTAAAACAGCTATAGCATATGCTGACACGTTGTTTCCAGAAGACAATGTTCGATTCTACACAAAAGATATTAATGATTTAGATACTTTAAACCTGGGAAAGTTTGACCTACTCATCAGTATAGGTACACTACAGAGTCCGAGTATCAACTTCAAGCCATTTTTTATGTCACTGGTGCAAAACTACCTGAAAAAAAATGCTGCCATCATCTTAGGATTTCCAAACTCAAGATGGGTAGGGGGAGAGATGATCTACGGAGCAAAGGCACCCAACTATGTAATGAGTGAAATGTCTCTGCTCTATAATGATGTCATCTTTTGTAAAAAATACCTGCAACAACATAAGTATAGAGTAACACTTACGGGAAAACAGTATATATTTCTTACTGCTACCAAGATAATTTAAGGTAATTTGGTCATAATCCTAACAAATAAAAATTATTACTAAGGATAAACATGAAAAAAAATTTACTAGCTCTTGCTATTGCATTACCATTGAGTCTCTTTGCTGCAGATATGGATGCAAATGGAATCGTCACAAAACAAAGCAGCACTGATGTTAAAACTACTATCGATAGAGTCGAGATGATGGTAAAGAAAAAAGGTTTAACACTTTTTAACAGGATCAATCATAAAGAAAATGCCAAAAAGGCAGGTGGTCCAGATCTTAATGATGCAGAACTCATCATTTTTGGAAACCCAAAAGCTGGTTTAAAGCTCATGACAAAAGATCCAAAAGCAGGACTTGACCTACCTTTAAAGATGTTAGCCTACAAAGCAAAAGATGGCAATGTATACCTTTCATACAGAGATGTGAAGTTTTATGAAAAGATATATAACTTGGAAGGCTGCAAAGTACAAAACAAAATGAGTAAAATGCTGGATATATTTAGTGAAAGAGCAACATTGTCTCCGGAGGCATTTGAAGTATTGTCACAAAAAAATAAAGAAGCAGCTAAAGCAGTAAAAGCTGCACACTAAAATTTAGCAATATTCGTTAAGAAAATCTTTTAAGTTGCCTGTCATGCAGACAGCTTAAAAGGATAAGAGCCATTACCGCCCCAAACAGAGCCCATGCCATATCTGACTGTGTATCCCACATATACCCCTGTGTACCAAGGAATGCTTCAGCATCTTCTCCTGTAGCAAGTGCTACCCACCACTCGATAAGTTCATAAAAGGCAGAAAATGCTAAAACGATACTCAAAATAATGTAATTGAGCCAACCTTTAGCACTTTTTACAACATTTTTACGTATCAAAAGTTCTCTGGCAAGTATGGCAGGGATGAAGCCTTGTGCAAAATGTCCCACTTTATCGTAATTGTTTCTACTCTGACCTAAAGCTTCCTTGATCCAGTCAAATAGTGGAACCTCTGCATACGTATAGTGTCCACCCACCATCAAAATGATCATATGTATTAATATTAGAGTATAGAGAAGGGGAGTCAACGGAAACTTTTTGAAGGTCATTGCTAAAATAACCAAACCGATCAATGCAGGCAGCACTTCCAAAAACCATGTAAATTGATCTTTTGGATCTATGGCTGACCATACAAGAGTGACAGTAAAAAGTGTTAACCATACAAACTTCATACTATTTTACAGCTGTCATCAAAAAGACTGTAAAATCAGCATGTGGCTTACTGATGGTACTTGCCAAAGAGAAGGTAACATCCTTAAATCCAGCATCTTGAGCATGCTGAGCAAGAAGATGACGGTCAAAACCGTAGTGAAATACACCGATATTGTCACTATGGAAGCTTCCATCTTCACTATCAAGATCTGCTAACGCTATAAATCCACCATCATCAAGCATATCATACAACTTAGAAAGCAGGGCAGCTGTATCTTCCAAATGATGAATGGTCATAGAGGAGATGACACCATCAAATTTTCTATCTAATGTCTCTGTGCTCAAATCTTTTTCGATAACTTCGGTTTTACAGCTAAACTCATCACATTTACTATGAAACTCTTTCAGCATAGAAGGGGAGTTGTCTACCGCAACTATCTTCTCTACAAATGGTGCAATAAAATAGCTTAGTAACCCTGTACCTGCACCAAAGTCCATAAGCTCCATAGATTTACCAAGCTTAATATTATTTACTATTAATTCTGCAATACCTTTTGCATTCTTAACCCGCTTGGAGTTCATATCCCAAGATTTTGACTTGTGAGCAAAGTGATCTACGTTCTCTTTCATTAATATTCCTTAATATTATATTTTAACTATTGTTAATATTTTTTAGCATCAGGCCTAAAATAGGCTATCTTGCTTCTCTGTTTTAATATTATCCCAAAAATGATCTACATGTTTTTCAAACAAAGAAACCACTGAAGAGGTCGATTTTTTATCTAATTTTAGCAAAGAAACCTGCATCTGATAGAAAAAGAGGGATGAAAAGAACTCATTTGCAAGTAAAAGAGGGTCTGAAGACTTGATCATATCCTCTTGCATCATCGCAAAGAAGAGTCCAGATAGCTTTTTAACGTTCTCCTGGTAAAAATACTCGTTATATATCTCTCTAATACGCTCATTTCTATAGATCTCCTGCATAAGCAGCTTAAAAAGTGCCTCATTTTGTCCATCAAAGCTTATAAGCTTAAAAGTAGTACCAATACTTGCAAGTAGTGCTTTCCCCTGTTTATGGAGCTCCTGGGACTCTTTATCATCAAATATCGTGACTATAGCTGAAGAGGTTAGGTTGCTGATAAGGGTTTCAAGTATCTCATCTTTATTCTTAAAGTGGTTATAGAGGGCACTCTGCTTAATACCTACAGCTCCGGCAATATCTCTTACCGTCGTTGCCTTATATCCTTTACTTGAAAAGAGTTTGAGGGCATGCTTGAGGATTTTGTCTTTGGTTTTACTCCCTTTAGACAGGGGAGAAGTAACGCTCTGCTCGTTCATAGAAGCTCCTTTGATGATATTATAGTGAACAAGTGTTCATTTGTCAAGTCTATCTTTTTCTCAACAGTGAACACTTGTTCACTTATTATATTTCCATTAATGCATAAAAAGAACACTTGTTCATTTTATTGTATTTCATAAATAATAAATATGAACAAGTGTTCATATAATACCCTTCAAGAGACGTGCATACGTGCTTTTCCTCGAGTTAAATCTTTCAGATACTCACATGCAGGATTCAACAAAGGAACAGGGCTTAATAATATTTACAAATATCGCAATATGCATGTTTTTAACTATTTCAAAGATAATTCTCAGACTGGAAACAGTCTTAATAAATTTAGGGTTGAGTTTTTTCATATTCAAGATTGCAAATATGGTTATATTATTTTATGAAGGTATATGTGATTTATATTTATTGGTCATCATGCTTTTATATAGATCTGTCAAAAATAAGATTTTGTGTTTTGTAAATAATTTAAAAGCTTATCCTTTAGGAGAAGATAGAATATACAAATAGAGTGATATTTTGTTTGTATGACTCAGTATGCTTTCTGCAGTATTCTAAAAGAGGATATTATGATTTTATTAATTTTACATTTTCAAAAAGCATCAAAGCAACATACAAACACACGAGAGAGAAGAGATATACTTTTTTGATAGAATTTATATTATGTTAACCAAAACATATTGATAAGCAATAAACAAGTGTTTTCATACACTTGCTTACTTTGTTAATAAACTATTTATTGCTTATTCATTCTGCACTTACAATTTTTCATCATGGACTTATGTCCCATGTTCATTTTACCTTTACATTTATTACCCATCTTATTTTTTTTGCCATGCTTCATACCTTTATTTTTATTTACAAGTAAAAATAAAAGTTGATCTTTGCTAAGGATCTCTTTCGTCTCTTCTATACATTTTAAATGTGCCATTGTTGCTGTTGCCTGGAGTAAAGATAATTTTGCAACTTTCTCTTTTAGATCATCTGCTTTTGTACCTGATGTACTTGCATTAACAATCTCTTTTCGTAGCGCTATTACTTTTGGCTTAGTCTCCATGATAACACCCATGGTCTGTACTCTCACCTTGGTCAGTTTCTCTTTTTGATCAGCTGTCAGATTGAATTGTGGATCATTCATATATGGCATGATCATTTTACTAAGATGAGGAAGTCCGTGTCTTATCAGAAATGGAGAGTTCATCTTCTTTTTTGACATTTTA
This sequence comes from Campylobacterota bacterium, assembly GCA_034722695.1. Taxonomy (GTDB): domain Bacteria; phylum Campylobacterota; class Campylobacteria; order Campylobacterales; family Sulfurovaceae; genus Sulfurovum. The sequence goes on along the minus strand of JAYEOF010000078.1, from coordinate 2,950 downwards.
TTTTTCATCATCATTTTATTGCCATGCATACCTTGACCCTTTCTGGGAGAGTTTGCATATTTGTTGTTTTTCATCATTTTTATACCTTGACCCTGCATGTTCATATTTGTATCCATTGCCGGTGCTGCTAAGAGCATTGATGCAGAAGCGATCATTGTTAATGTTGTTTTTTTAAGATTCATCATGTATATCCTTTTTTTATTGATTACGAATTGTGTAAGGGCACTTCTACTAATAGGTGCCCTAAAGCATTCTCTTTTGCTATGGTACTAAGTTTCGCTAACGTAGTTTCACTAAGAGATTTTTTCTTGATCTTTGAAACCATATTGACTAAGTGAGCATATGAATCAAAATCTACATTCTGTCTATACAGCGCTGCCGTACTCAAATATTCTAAGATCTCATCTTTACTTAAACTGCTGCAGTTGTTGACCAGGTTCTCTATCATAAGAGCAAAAAACTCATCTTCTTCATCTACAAGATTATTTGAGATCTCTCGGGCAGCATCTTCATCAAGCCCTCTTTTATGTAAAATAGAAGCAATACTCGATGAGACAGTATTGTGCTTTATTTGACTGCTTGTATTTGTATTGAGTTGTTGGGCAACCAACGGATTGAAAGCCAATGCTGATACTAAGAGTGTCACACTTATAAGGTTCCGTTTATCCATTTTAAAATCCTTTCTTTAATGAATGATAGGCTAATAAGGTTAACAAAAATTAATTGAATCCTCTGATTAACCTAAAAATTTAATTGTTTAGCGGTTAATTTTAATCTAGTGTTAAGTATAATAGAAAATATCTATAAGGAAATATAATATGGATGAAAACAATACCTTTCAGGGACTTATCAACATAGGGCACAGGTTGCTCTCAAACAATCAATTCAAACAATTTGAAGATGGGCTTTCTCTTATTTCTGACCACCTCACAGATATGACTGGTGCAGAGCGTTGCTCTATATTTATCTACGAGAAAAAGAGTAATGAATTGTGGACCATACTCTCAACTGGTATTGAGAAGATACATGTCCCCACAGAAAAGGGTATTGTAGGGTATGTTTTTAGAACAAAGGATTCTATGATAGAAAATAATGTAACCAAGAATACCTATTTTCTAAGTGACATAGACAATCAAAGTGGATACAGAACACACAACATAATTGCTTGTCCTATTTACAACTCTAAAAAAGAACTTATTGGTGTACTGGAACTACTCAATAAACTAAATGGATTTGATGAAGATGACTTGGAGTTTTTGAATATTTATGCCAACTATATCGGCAGTATTATAGAGTTGGCACCTTTCTATTTACAAGAAATTAATTAACATCAATTCGCTACAAGAATTTTGTATGTGCTCGTCTCTACCGAAACACTTCCCAAAATTCACCAAACTCTTCGGCAAACATATCTAGCCTCATTTCCAAACTCTCTTTGATCACTTGGCTTTTACATAAAAAGAAAAAGACTCTTGGCGAATATGGTTTATGTTTAATGGCTAAGACATGATGGTACTCTTTTTCAAGATCACGAAGAAGAGAATCTATCTGCTCATTATGGGAGAAACAGCGGCTAAGATGTTGATAGACGATGCAAACTTCCAAATAGGGTAAACGGTAAAAGTAACTTACTTCATCTGCAAAAATGTACTTGTGCGGGTACACTTTTTGGCTGTAGTGTTGAGAGAGTGTGAGTAATTCAAAACGTTTCTCCACCCTATTGCATTTGAGTGCCATACCGTTATCCGGTGCTACAGCAACTATCTGTGATTTGTTTGAAAAGGTTAACGCTGTGTTGAGCCAAAGATATCTGTCTTCTAAAGATTTAGGGACTTTTTCATAGTAGAACTTGGCATTCTGAAGCAGTTTGAGTTCTTCCAACTCAGTTACTTCACGCTTGTCTCGCATGATCAACTCCATGAGGGAATGTTCAAGGTACTCATCGGACCCGTTCATACGTTCAAAATAGTCGATATGTCTTCCATCGTTATTCTCTTCGCCCTCCCCTTCATGCATGAACCATATTTGGGCTAAAGCTTTTCCATCCAAAGGACTCTCTTTGTGATTGAACAAATATCGAAAAAGCTGGAACTTTCCAAAGTCCCCTACATCTGCTACATAACGGTTCTGCATCTATATCGACTTTATGCTGTAACAACATCCCAAGTACGGCTTGTATCTTTTTTAACTCCATGCCACGTTGCACATCCACTCATACTCATAACCGTAAATAAGGTTAACATCATAAATATTAAAGATCTTTTTAACATCATTATCCTTTGTTTTTGAGTATTATAGCTAAATCATACAAATTGAAAATTATAGTATGATATAGACATCAGTTAAGGAGTATAACATGCAGCATCGATACATTGGAAAAACAGGACTTCGCGTCTCACCCATCTGTATGGGGACGATGACCTTTGGTACACAGTGTGATAAAAAAGAAGCCTTTAAGATCATGGATAAAGCCTATGATCACGGGGTCAATTTTTATGACACGGCAGAACTCTACCCTGTTCCGCCAGAGTCCAAACTCGCAGGTATTACTGAAGAGTGGGTCGGTGAATGGATGCAGACCAAAGAGCGTGACTCCATCATCTTGGCAACAAAAGTTGCGGGTGCTGCAAGCGGTTGGTTCGTTCCCCCTATTCGTCATGGTTTAACTGCCATTGACAGATTTCATATTGAACGGGCAGTAGAAGGATCTTTAAAAAAACTCAAAACGGATTACATAGACCTCTATCAGATGCATTGGCCAGATACGGTAGTTCCCATAGAAGAGTCACTTGAAGCATTTGACAGACTGGTAAAAGCAGGAAAAGTACGTTACATAGGCACTTCCAATGATGCAGCTTACGGTACAAGTAAAGCCTTAATGACTTCTCAGTATAAAGGATATGTGAGATTTGAATCCATACAAAATAATTTTTCTATGCTCAACCGCAGG
>JAYEOF010000077.1:0-2173 GCA_034722695.1 Campylobacterota bacterium | reverse complement strand
AACATTTAACCTATATTAACTAAAATAAAAAGGTGGGTAAACCCACCCTACGCAAAAATATCAAAGGAAAAACATGCCAGCAGACATGAACGACTATTTTAAAAAGAAAAAACCGGGTAATAACTCAGGTAACAGTAACAACAGTGGTGGAGGAAGTAACTTTGAAAATCCTCTAGGTAATATGGGTAAAGGTGCACCATGGATATTGATAGTTTTGGCTATCGGTTTTGCAATATTTGCATTTAAACCTTTTACCATCATCAATTCCGGTGAAGTAGGAATCAAGATCAACACGGGTAAATTTGAACAAAAGCCACTTGATGCAGGACTGCACTTTTTCATCCCTGTACTTCAAAAGATCATCCCTGTAAACACACGTATCAGACTTATCACGTACTCTAACGTAAGTACAAGTGCATTGGGTGATTCATATAGAGGTTTTGAGGGTGGTTTACGTAGAAACCCAGCGATCTCTGTACTCGATAAAAGAGGTTTGACAGTCAATATTGACATCGCTGTACAGTATAGACTAAAATCAGAATCTGCACCCGCTACCATTGAAAAATGGGGTTCAAGCTGGGAAGAGAAGATCATTAACTCCAAAGTAAGAGAAGTGGTACGTGATGTTGTAGGACAATACACTGCAGAACAACTTCCTGAAATGCGTAATCAAATTGCCTCAGCAATAGAGACAAAAGTAAAAGAGAGTGTAGACCAGCTTGAAGGTACTCCAGTTGTACTTGAATCTGTTGAACTTAGAACGATCAACCTTCCTACGAAGATCAAAGATCAGATCGAGAGAGTACAAATAGCAAAACAAGATGTAACGATTGCAGAGCAAGAGAAAGAGAAAGCAAAACAGCAAGCACAAAAAGCTGCAGAAGTAGCGCGTGGTGAAGCAGAAAGAAACCGTATCGAAGCGCAAGGTGAAGCGGATAAAATTCGTATTGAGGCAGAAGAGCAGGCTAAAGCAAATACACTGATCTCCAGTTCACTCACAGCTGAACTTCTTGAATTAGAGCAGATCAAAACACAAGGGAAATTTAACGATGCACTCAAAGTAAATAAAGATGCAAAAATTTTCTTAACACCTGGTGGAGCAGTACCAAATATTTGGGTGAATACTCAAAATAAAGAAAAACTTTTAAGTACACAACAATAATCCCGTAGGGTGCGTTTGCTAACGCACCTTTGAACAATATTGAATCTTTGGTGCGTTAGCAAACGCACCCTACATATGGAGAAGCATTTCATGACCATCGACTGGAACAAAAACCCCCTCATCCCTGCCATAGCACAAGACAACGAAACAAACCAAGTACTCATGCTTGCCTATATGAATGAAGAAGCATATAACCTTACTCTCAGTACAGGATATGCACACTATTTCAGCAGAAGTAAGCAGCGTATCTGGAAAAAAGGTGAAAGTTCTAACCATACGCAAGAGATCAAAGATGTGCTTCTTGACTGTGATGCAGATACAGTAATATTGAAGATAAAACAAAATGGTGTAGCTTGTCACACAGGACGTAAAAGCTGTTTCTTCACTTCTGTGATCCAAGATAAAGTTATCTTGGAACAAGAAGTAGACACAGATGCTATCTATGGTGTAGTTGATACCCTTTACCACACGATCTTGGAACGTAAAAATGCATCTGCAGAAGCAAAGTCTTGGACAAAAAAATTACTAGATGACAAAGAGCTCATGCTAAGTAAGATCCGTGAAGAAGCAGATGAAGTATGTGTTGCCATCGACGAAGAGAGTGATGAACAAGTTATCTACGAATCAGCCGATCTGCTCTACCACACTTTGGTAGGATTAGGATATAGAGACATCTCTCCGGATAGAGTGAAACAAGAGTTGGCAAGTAGATTTGGAATGAGCGGAATCACAGAAAAAGAGAACAGACAAAAATAGTTTTCGCGTAGGGTGGGATTTCCCACCTTTGTATATGGAGTTTTTTATGGTGGATAAATCCACCCTACATATTTTCACATACAAAAAAGAAAATTGTGTTTAACACTCACCACACCCAGGACTCTCCGCATTACCACCAGCAAAATAGTTCCCATCAAAACTAACCAATGAATACTTTCTATCATTGCCAAGAGACTCTTCAAGTCCTTCAATAGAGAGGAAACCAAGGGAGTCTGCTCCCATATTTTTTGCGAT
>JAYEOF010000076.1:0-2185 GCA_034722695.1 Campylobacterota bacterium | reverse complement strand
ACATAAGGTTGAGTGCTGTCACCCCTACACCATCCATCACCATAACCCAGATCATATGTCGAGACACTCATCGGTTCATGAGCGATGAAATCACCACCATACCCTACTCTTTCACCAGCTTTCAATACTCTGGTTGAAACTCTTTTAGCATAGAGTGCCATGACAGGTTTTAACGCTACTGTATCAAAAGGAGCTGGTAATTCATTATAGCCATAAGCTCCTATGCCCACACGTACCAGATCTTCATCAAAACTTTTAGTACGTAATATGGCTGCTGAGTTATAAGAGTGAAATCTCACATTTGTAAAGCCAGATTTTTTTACATTCTCTTTCACTGCGTCAAAACATTTTTGTTGCCAAAAGAGTTCTGAACTGAGTTCATCTGCACTGCGAAAGTGGGTCATCACTCCCGTAAGATTTAAACCTCGTTCTTTTATTAATACCAATGCTTCATCAAGCTCATCAAGAGCTATGCCGTTACGATGCATACCCGTATCCACTTTGAGTTCTACTTTTGCACCTTTTTCGGACTGATCGATATCTTTTAAACTGTTAACAGCAAAAGAGTATACTTCATCTTTTATGATAGTATCACCAAGTACAAGTATGGTTTTAAATAAAGACTTGATCAACTCTGCTTCTACAGTTTTTCTCACCACTGCGTGTTTGATACCAAACTCGGAGGCAAGTTTCGCCATAAGTTCCAGTCCATGTCCATAAGCATTGTCTTTAAGGACTATAGCTATCTTATTGACTGAGCCAGTTTTTAGTGCAATTTGGTTAAGATTATGATAGAAATTTTGTTTATTTATAGTGATATATGCCATAAAGAGATTATACCTCCTTATGAATTAGAAAGGATTAAAATGGATTGGTTGACCATACTTGAGATCAGTGGGATACTCATTACTGTTGGACTACTCTTTTTCCTGATAAAAGAACTCAAGAAAAACATCAAAGATTCCAAAGATGGAAAAGTAAGCGGAAAGTGTGATCTGGACTGATGAAACGGATGATAGCAGAGTGGGAAAAACAAAGAGCAGTACTCATCGCCTTTCCACATGAAGAGACAGACTGGCACAACACAGACAATGATGCAGACCTGGAAGCATCACTTTCTCCATTTATACGTATTGCCCAAGCCATTGCGTATGGACAGGCTGTATATATCATTTGTAAAGATAAAAGAAAAATATCAAACATGTTCTGTTCTACCCGCAACATGACCTTTATAGAGATCCCTACCAATGATACCTGGATACGTGACTATGGATACATCAGTATCGAGCAAGATAATCAGATCAAATTATTAGACTTTAAGTTTGATGGCTGGGGAGGTAAATTTGAAGCTTCACTTGACAATACTGTCAATCAAATTTTACACAAAAAAGGTTATCTTGGTGTAACGCCTCTTGAGAGCATTGATTATGTACTCGAAGGAGGTTCCATAGAGAGTGATGGGGAAGGTACGTTACTTACTACATCCGCATGTCTTTGCAACCCAAACAGAAACGGTGGGGCACTAAAAAAAGAGGTTGAAAAGAGACTTCAAACCACGCTTGGAGCAGAACGTATTTTATGGCTTGATCATGGTTATTTGGCTGGAGATGATACCGATAGTCATGTTGACACTTTAGCACGTTTTGTCAATAGTGAAACCATTGTTTATCTCAAGTGTGATAATAAAGAAGATGCACACTATGAATCACTGCACAAAATGGAAGAGCAACTCAAAAGTTTTAAGACAAAAGAGGGGAGCTTTTATAAGCTTATTGCACTTCCTATGACAGATGCTATATATGATAAAGAAGGGAAGAGACTGCCTGCTACCTATGTAAACTTTCTTATCACCAATGATGCACTCATCTACCCCACATATAGTGACAAAAATGATACAAAAGCAGGAGAAATATTTAAAGCATTATTTCCAGATAAGGAGATCATCCCTATCAATTGTTTAAAGCTCATAGAACAGGGAGGATCACTCCACTGTTCAACTATGCAAATAGCCTATTAGGAGAATTTATGAAGACAGCACTTATTCAACAGAGATATCATGATAATAAGGCAACCACTATTACAATTACTGCACAACAAATAAAACAAGCTGCACAAAATGGTGCAGAGCTGATTGTACTTCAAGAGCTTCATCAAAATGAATACTTTTGTCAAAGTGAAGAGACTA
>JAYEOF010000075.1:0-2197 GCA_034722695.1 Campylobacterota bacterium | reverse complement strand
CAGAGATCAAGATATTTTGTCTTCTTGACGGGAGATGTTGGAGTATTTTACTCACTTCATGTACAAAACCCATATCTAAGATCGTATCTGCTTCATCCAGTACCAGATAGTCCACACTCTCAAGGTTAACATTCTTTTGTCCTATATGTTCCAAAAGACGTCCTGATGTAGCAATAATAATATCAACTCCGAACTTGAGTCTATTGGCCTGTGAGGTAAGATTTGCACCACCATAAAGGACTATACTCTTAAGAGGTAGATACTTTCCATACGCTTCAAAAGAGGCATGTACCTGTTTTGCCAGTTCTCTTGTAGGCACAAGAATGACAGCTTTGGGATAATGTTGCCCTTCTACAAATGTCTTTGACAACTCTTGCAATATAGGTAAAGCAAAGCCCGCTGTTTTTCCTGTACCCGTCTGAGCTCCTGCCATAATATCACGACGTGTGAACATAGCAGGAATAAGTGCTTTTTGTATAGGCGTTGCAGACTCATAGCCTTTATCACTCAGTGCATTTAGTATTTCAGGTGATAAACCCAGTGTCGCTAATGACAAAACTTACTCTGCATCATTAGGAATACTGTCTAACCTGCGCTTCATACGCATTTTTTGTTTTGCAACTTCCCTCATATCTGCATGACTGTCACTCTCATCTACGATCTCAACTCCTAAGATGGTCTCAACACAGTCTTCAAGTGTAACGATCCCCTCTGTCTGGTCATAGCTATCAAGCACCAAAAACATATGCTCTTTTTTCTTAATGAAAAGATCCAGTGCTTTAGAAACAGGTAAATTCTCAGAAATTTTAAAAATATCTTTTTTAACATGATTTAAAGCGACACTATCATCTTTAAGGGCTTGCTGAAAGATCTTCTTAGTCATTACCATACCTGTAATCTTTTCGATACTATCAGTATACACAGGCACCCTTGAAAATTTAAATATAGCTTCTTCATTCTCTACGATATCTTTAATACTCCTGCTACCATCCAAGGCAAAAACCACTGTCCTGGGTGTAAGGATCTCTTTGATCCTTATCTTGTCAAGGAGGAGGATGTTTTCTATAACATCTGATTCTTTTTCCCCAAGTACACCTTCATCTTCACTTAGTAGTGTACTCTCTATAAGCTCTGCTTTTGTCAAGCTCATCGTGTCGCTATCTTTGCTGATACGGTTTGTCACAAAGAGTGTCATTAAGATAATAGGATATGTAAGCCAGATAAAGAAACGTATCACATATGCCGCAGCAGGTGCCAATGACTTCCAGTACACAGCCCCTATCGTTTTAGGAATAATTTCAGAGAAAAACAAAATCGCAAAGGTTAAAACAATAGAGACATAAAAAACAGCGCCATGACCGTAAATACTCTCTGCCTGAGCTCCAACTGCAGCTGCACCAAGTGTATTGGCAATAGTATTAAGGATCAAAATAGATGCAATAGACTTATTGATACCGATCTTATGGGATTTCAAAAGTGCCCCTGCCGTAGGACGTTCTTTTTCAAGAACTGAAATATATGCCATATTGACAGAGAGTAAAACTGATTCCAAGATAGAACAGATGAACGATATGATCACCGCAGCAAAAAAATATAAAAGTAACAAGTCCATTTAAGTGTAAAATCCTTTGAGAACCCTCTTGGGGTTCTATAATAAAATAATGGTCGCTAGACCTAAAAAGCTAAAAAAGCCAACAACATCAGTGAGTGTTGTCAAAATAACCGTGCTTCCTATGGCAGGGTCAATATCTATTCTCTTAAGTAAGAGAGGGACCATTGAACCAAAGAAGCCTGCAATAAGGAGATTGATGATCATAGAAAGTCCAATAACTATACCAAGCAACCCTTTGTCAAACCAGATGGAGGCTATAATACCCATGATTATAGCGAAAACCAGACCATTTGCAAGAGAGAGGACCACCTCTTTCTTAATTGTCCTGTACGCATCATGTTTTGCAATGTCACCAAGGGCAAGTTGACGGACAACAACGGTAAGACTCTGTGTACCTGCATTGCCTCCCATAGAAGCCACAATAGGCATTAAAATAGCCAAGGCAACAATACTCTGCAAAGTCTCTTCAAAAAGCCCAATAACCAATGAAGCAGCAATAGCAGTTAGAAGGTTAATACCCAACCATACTCCACGTGCTTTCCCGGCTTTTAAAAGATCATCATCTTCTTCTGCATCATCATTAAC
>JAYEOF010000074.1:0-2204 GCA_034722695.1 Campylobacterota bacterium | reverse complement strand
AAGCCAAAGAACCCTTGCATTATATTGACACTGTTTATGCAGTTCAAGGCAAAGGCCTGGAAGGTGATCGCTACTTCTATAAACAAGGCACCTTCAACAAACCCCAACTCTCACAAGATGTCAGAGAGATAAGCATACTCCCTTATGAAGCACTTGAAGAGTGTAATGACAGGCTAAACTCTTCTCTGGATTTTCTTGACCTGCGTAGAAACCTTATCATTAAAAACTTTGATGCTTCACTTTTGGAAGATAAAGTATTTACCATCGGTACAGCACAGTTCCGTATCGTACGGACCTGTCCTCCCTGCCGTTATCTCTCCAGACTTTTAAAGGCAGATATGATGAGCGGACTAAAATATATCGGTGGATACAGAGCAGTTATTGTTCAAAGCGGTCTGATACATGTAGGAGATACATTAAAATATTAATTTTTAAATAGAAGTTACCCTATCCTCAACAGTACAAATATATAAACCTACATAAAAAACTACACACATACTGCACACACTCTACCTAAAATGAAGATATAAATCATGCTTTACAAAAAGTATAAAAAGGATATATGATGACACATACATTAATTGAGTTACCTTTTAATAAAGATGCTTTAGAACCTTATATCTCCAAAGAGACATTAGAGTATCACCACGGCAAACATCATGCAGGATATATTAACAATTTAAATAAATTAATTGAAGGTACAAGGTATGCAGATATGAACCTTGCAGAGGTCATTGTGACTTCAGAGGGAGGCATCTTTAACAATGCCGCACAAGTGTATAACCATAACTTTTATTTTAAGGGGATGAAGAGTGAAACAACAACGCCTTCAAAACAGTTAGTAGACTTGCTGAATAGAGATTTTGGTTCTATGGAAGCATTTAAAGAGACCTTCCTTAAAACGGCAGCTGGTCTTTTCGGTGCCGGTTGGGTATGGTTGAGTGTTGACGGATCAGGATCTCTGGTTCTCGAATCATTTTCCAATGCAGGTAACCCTCTCTTGTCGAAACATACACCATTGTTAACATGTGATGTTTGGGAACATGCGTATTATATAGATTATAGAAATGCAAGACCTGAATACCTTGAAAAATGGTGGGGACTTGTCAATTGGGATTTTGTTTCACAAAACCTTGAGTTCTTTTTCGAGTCTCGGCATGGCTTTATAGATCCGTGTAATGAGAACAGTGATCTATGTGACTATGTAGACAGCATAGAACGAACTGAACATTCCAACACTTAAAGGAGAAAGAAATGCAAGCAAGAAAATCAAGAAGAAGTTTTTTTAAATATATGTCTGTGCTAGGTCTGGCTAGTTTTTACTCGGCACCTTTATATGCAAAAACAGCAAAAGAGGTTGTTAAATATCAGGAAACACCTAAAGATGGTCAAACATGTAAATCGTGTCTACACTTCATCCCTGAAACAAATGAGTGTAAAACCGTTGAAGGAAGCATTGAGCCGGAGGGTTGGTGTAATATATACTTTAAACACCCGAATTATAAAGAGTAAAAAGTAAAAGTTAAGATAACAGCGATCACTAAATACTCTCTCTAAAAGGAGACTGTAGATGACTTTAGAGAAATTGCAACACTATAATGGGCAAAATGGACGAAAAGCATATGTCGCTTATAAAGGAAAGGTATATGATGTCACAGGGAACCGTTTTTGGAAAAATGGCATTCATAAACGCATCCATAAAGCAGGTTTGGATCTTACCGAAGCGATGGAGAATGCACCGCATGCCGAGGAGGTATTTTCCGGATTTTCCATAGTGGGTATACTTAAAGAGAGTCATCCTTCTAAAAGTTATTGGATTAAATGGTACGGTAAATATCATCCTCATCCTATGCTGGTACATTTCCCCATAGCCCTTCACCTCTTTTCCGGAGGGCTTGATCTTCTTTTTTTCTTTCAGCCTGAAGCTTCTTATGCCACAGCTGTCTTTTACACTTTTTTTACGGCAACCGTTATGGGTGGTTTGGCGATGATCCCCGGTATCTTGAGCTGGTGGCTCAACTATGACCTCGCATTTACAGATATTTTTGTGATCAAACTTTTACTTTCCATCATCACCCTTTTGCTTGGCATTGTCGGTATCATCATCTACCTTAATGATCCTGATGTTGTTTATCTCATGAACTTGCCAAGTATGATTTATCATGGCATTATACTTCTTACTACGCTCACAGTAGTTATTGTTG
>JAYEOF010000073.1:0-2209 GCA_034722695.1 Campylobacterota bacterium | reverse complement strand
GCATTTTCTCCTGCAAATCGACCAAAGGCAATGATCTCAAGCAGAGAATTTCCTCCAAGCCGATTGGCACCATGTACTTTGGCATTGGAGCATTCCCCTACTGCAAAACATCCTTTGATCCCATTGATCTCAAGTGCATAGTCGACATCTATTCCACCCATGGTGTAGTGTGCTACAGGTTTGATGGGGATGAGCTCTGTGGCAGGATCAACATGCTCATGCATTTTACAAAGTTCCACCTCCTGAGGAAGAAGTTCCATGAGTTTTTCTTCTCCCAAATGACGTACATCCAAAAAGACCCTTTGACCCTCTGTAATTTGTGCAAAGATGGCACGTGCTACTTCATCACGGGGCTTGAGTTCATCTACAAAACGCTCTCCCCCTTCATTGACCAGATACCCGCCTTCACCACGGGCAGATTCAGAGATGAGAATAGAAGAGTGTTTAAGTGCAGTAGGGTGGAATTGTATGAATTCCATATCTGAAACCGCACCGCCGGCGCGTAGTACTGCTGCGACACCATCACCCGTTGAGCCGTAAGCATTGGTTGTATATCCATGGTACAAAGACCCATACCCGCCTGTAGCCATGACTACAGACTTGGCATCGATCTGTTTCACGTCCCCCGAACGCATATCTAAAAAAATTGCACCCTTGGATACCCCATCTTTAATGATGAGGTTAAGCAGATAATATTCATCTATGAAATCAATATTTTCTTTCAAGCATGTATCATAAAGTGTATGCAGGATCTTCAGTCCGGTATAGTCCTGTGCATAACAGGCACGTTTGGCTGAAGCCCCACCCATTTGACGTTGGGCGACAGTCTCTTTACCTGCCTTAGCATTATCCAGACGTGAAAAAGGCACACCCAAACTCTCCAACCACTCTATGGTTTTTGGTGCATCTCCACACATTTGTCGTACCATATCTTCATTGCAAAGACCATGTGCTGACTTGATCGTATCTGCAATATGCGAAGAGATATGATCTTCCCCCACATTGCCAAGTGCAGCATTGATGCCACCTTGAGCCATAGAGGTTTGAGAGTTGGTAGGATACGTTTTCCCCACAACAAGAACAGAGGCACCAGCCTCTTTGGCAGAGAGTGCAGCAGTTAAACCAGCACCACCTGAGCCAATAATTAAAATATCAACCATAGTTTATTTCTCCAAAAAATCTTCAATATTTTCCACTATGCCTTCAAGAAGCTTTTTTCTTGCTTCGATACTTGTCCAAGCAATATGCGGAGTAATAAGAAGTCTCTCTTGTGCATCTATATGCATCAGTGGATTATCTTTGGCAATAGGCTCAGGAGCCAAAACATCCAACCCTGCATAGATCTCTCTTTTATCAAGTTCTTTGGCTAAGTCTGCTTCATTAACGATGCCTCCGCGTCCAAGGTTAAGCAAAATACTTTCATCTTTTAAGAGCTTAAGATTGGAGGCATTGATCAGGTTGTTAGTTTGGTCATTGAGTGGGCAGTGTACAGAGATAATGTCACATGTTCGCATCATCTCATCCAGTGCTACATGAGGATACTTCTGATCATAGTTTTCTCCGGAAGTGGAGTGGTAACATACCTTTGCACCAAAAGCAGTCGCCACACGTGCTACCTCTTTACCGATAGTACCAAGTCCTATGATTCCCCATCTCTTCCCCTCAATTTCAAAAAAGGGTTTGGAGACATCTGTAAAAAGCCCTGAGTTTGTCCATGCTTCACTTTTAACAGCCATATCATAGTAAGCCATCTTCTCTATAAGATACAAAGCCATAGCAAAAGTATGCTGCACAACACTGCCAGTAGAGTAGCCTGCAACATTTTTTACTTCAATACCCATGGTCTTTGCTGCGATAAGATCAACATTGTTCATGCCAGTTGCAGCGATGCAGATGAGTTTTAGATTTGGTGACTCCTCCATCATTTGTGCCGTGATAACTACTTTGTTGGTAATGATAATGTCTGTGGTTTGGATGCGATCGAGTGTTTCATCTGTTGAAGTGGTTTGGTATTTTGTGAGTGTTCCAAAAGCTTCTAAAGGAGAAAGATCTAAGTCATCTCCTAAAGTTTTGGTATCAAGCAGTACGATGTTCATGATTAGCTGTCACTTATGCTTGCTGCGATCTGAAGTGCACGTTCTTTTGCAATTTCGACTTCATCCAGTACAAGACTTACAGCCATTCTTCGACCTAGATGAGACTCCGGTTT
>JAYEOF010000072.1:0-2217 GCA_034722695.1 Campylobacterota bacterium | reverse complement strand
GAACTCATACAGTATATTTGTAGACGGTATGTTAAAGGACTTGAAGAAGTCCCCGTATTGGAGATGCTACAAGATAACTTTTCTACAGAGGGGTATGCCTATCTAAAAAAACTTGAACTGGTTAAAACCCTTCTCGATCTGGGCTGGATCATCCAAATGAGTTTTGGACAGGTCAAAGCACATGAAACGTCAAAATTGGAATTGATCAGCACTTCTGTAACACCTAGTATCTCTCTTTTGCGACTGCTTGAAGAGGGTTCGTTAGAGATCTTTCTTCCGGAGGTCAAACCCTACACGGATCATCTGGAGTACCTGCAGGACCAGTTTGATATGGTTGCACTGCTGCATAAGATAGCTACGTACAAGCAAGGACTTGCTGATAACTCTTTGAGCATAGGACGCCTAAAAAATAAATTGACACTTTTGACAACACGTATTGAAGAGCGTGTCAAGATAACAGATAAACCCATAGTCGTAGAAGAGTTTTTTAAAGAGAAAGAGTTGGATGAAAAAGAGAAGCGTATTTTTTTGGCACTATTGAAGGAAGAGTACTCTGGGGGAGAAGGACAGTTTAGGGATATGAATACCCTCATAGAGCTTATCAGTTTTGATGAATATGAGAAGATCAAAAATCGTGCGTTACTTGAAGATGGTGCAAAACTCATTACCGAAGATATCATAGATTATGAAGAGATACTCAATATGTTTGGTGGGGTGAGCCGTTCATTTTATCTGCAGGAAGAGGTCATGCAGCGTATAATCCATCCCAATAAAACCAAAAAAGTCACTAAACTTAAACTTGATGCTCTTGTTCAGGAACAAGAGCTTTTTGAGTACCTGAAACCAGCAACAACACTGGATGATGTTGTACTCCATCCCAAGACAAGAGAAACACTGAACAATGTTGTCAAACAGGTTGACAAAGAGGTTTTCAAAAAGTTAAAAGAGTGGGGCATTAAAGATAAGCGTAAAGGTATCGATGCTCGTATTATTTTCTATGGTGCAGCAGGTACAGGTAAAACGATGACAGCGATGAGTCTGGCAAAGACACTCAAAAAGCCTATCCTCTCTTTTGACTGTTCGAAGATCCTCTCTATGTATGTGGGAGAGAGTGAGAAAAATGTCCGTAAGATCTTTGATGACTTTCAGGAATTAAGTAAAAAGGCGAAAGTAGAGCCCATTTTACTCCTCAATGAAGCAGATCAGTTCTTAAGTTCCAGATCTGAAGGTGCCGGGTCTTCTGCTGACAAGATGCACAATCAAATGCAAAATATTTTTCTGGAACAGATAGAAAAGTTTGAGGGTATACTCATCGCCACAACCAATCTGCTTGGCAACATAGATAAAGCCTTCTCAAGACGATTTAATTATAAGATAGAGTTCAAAAAACCAGGTAAAAAACAGCGTCTAAGGCTTTGGCAGTTCATGCTTCCCGAAGGTGCAGATTATGAGGAAGGCTTCGATATGACAGAACTGGCCAAACACGAACTCACAGGTGGACAGATCAATCTCATCATCAAAAATACTGCCTACAAAGTGGCAGTACGTGATGAGTCTGTGTTTGGGAACAGAGACTTTTTGGAAGAGATAGAAAAAGAGCTTGGCAGCAGTTTTGAAGGTTCTAAAAGTATGGGGTTCAAGGTATAAAATATGCAAAATTTCTTTGTGCTTTTTGGAGTGTTGTCTACAGCACTCTTAGGCTCTTTTTACCCCCTAATCCTTCCGTGGCTGGCTTTTGGTACCTTGTTGGTGATAGTGTATCTCTGGTGGCAGCAAAGAGGAAAAGGATTTCAACCGCAAAGTGAAACCTACAAAGAATTGGAAAAGATCAAAAAGAAACGCCATAAAGCAGACAATAAGAAACATAAACATATCAACGACCAGATAACGTATATAGATGAGGTATGGGGTTACACCAAGGAACAAGAGAAGATCATAGAAAAGTTTATAAAAGAACGGGCTTACAGTGAAATGTATAACAGGCTCACCGCATCGCTTTTTCCACAGGTTATTTCACTCATAGACCATTGTAATGCAAGAGGGCAGAAAGGATGCAAGAGAGAAGTCTCCAAACGTCTGAGAGAGTTGACGGATCTCATGAAAGAAGAACTCCAAAAAAAGAAGTCACGCAGCAGTGAGAGTTTTGAGATCACTTTAGAGGTGTATGATCAACTACTCTCAGGAATGAAGTAATACTTAGGTAAGTTCTATACTATA
>JAYEOF010000071.1:5372-9775 GCA_034722695.1 Campylobacterota bacterium | reverse complement strand
AAGATTTTCCACACGTATTGTAGACTCGAATGAAGCGTTACGCAGGGATGCATTGTTGAAAAAGATCACAGATGACTTAAAGCATATGATAGATCCTAATGTCGCGACTGTGAAACTCTCAAATCTCATGGTACTTTACAACAACATGCTGCAATCCTTGTTCCATTCTCAGATCACGATGATCAGTCTTGTCCTCCTCATCCTTTTTCTAATGTTTTTTGTCCTCTTCAAGTCATTTAAGCTCACACTTATTGCTTTAACTGTCAATATTATTCCCATAGGTATGGTTTTTGGATTTATGGGTTGGTTACACATCCCTCTTGACATTATGACTATCACAATTGCGGCCATAGCTATGGGTATAGGTGTAGATGACACCATTCACTATATTCACCGATTTAAAGTTGAATTTACGAAAGATAATCTTTATTACTTTACCATGCAAAGAACAAACAACAGCATAGGATATGCTATGTACTACACCTCACTTACTGTTGTCATAGGTTTTTCTATTTTGACGCTATCAAACCTTATTCCGACTATCTATTTTGGACTACTCACTATGTTGGTCATGGCTGCTGCCCTTATTTCAAACCTGATACTTTTACCAAAACTTTTACTGTTGGTGAAGCCACTAAAAAAATATGCTACAATCAAAAAAATAAAATAAATGGATAAACAACCTATGTTTCAAGAATTTAAAATAAACAATTTAGAACAATTTCCACAAGAATTAGAAAAACTTTTAGACCAACAGCGTATTATGATCAATAACATTACAACCTCAAATGACATAAGCTACGAAAAAGTCCTCAAACCTCTTCAAGATCTGGATGAAGAGCTTGGACTTTTCTTTACACCTCTTTCTCATCTTAACTCTGTTATGAACTCAGAAGAGACACAAAAAGCCTATGAGGAGTCTATCCCTTTACTTTCCAAGTTTTCTTCTGAAATGGCACAAAATGAAGCACTATTTAAAAAGATAGAGCAGATCAAAGCTACATCTGACGAATCTAAAACGGTTGTAAAACATGAGGTTAGGGACTTTGTACTCTCCGGTGTAAAACTGCCTGAAGAACAGAAGAAAAGAATGGAAGAGATATCATTGAGCCTCTCTGAGCTCTCTAATCAATTTTCTCAAAATCTTCTTGATGCTACCAATGCCTTTGAACTTATCATTGAAGATAAGAAGGACGTAGAGGGAATGCCTCAGTCTGACATAGATGCTGCCAAAGAAGAAATAGATGGTAAAACTGTTTATAAGTTTACTCTACAGATCCCTTCTTACCTTGCCTATATGACATACGGACCCAATAGAGAGTACAGGAAGGAGATTTCCAAAGCTTACTCTACACGTGCTCCAGAAAATGCAGAAGTGATAGATCAGATCCTTGCACTCAAACAAGAGAAATCAAAACTTCTTGAGTTTGAGTCTTATGCACACTATGCACTTGAAACAAGAGATGCAAGCAAAGAAGAAGAGGTGATCTCTTTCCTGGAATCTTTGGCTGATGCTGCTTTGTCGCAAGCCAAAAATGAACTTTCTGAACTCAAAGCGTATGCAAAAAGAGTGGATAGAATAGAAGATCTGGCTGGATATGATATAGGTTACTACTCTGAGAAACTCAAAAAAGAGAAGTTTGACTTTGATGATACGATGACAAAACCCTACTTTGAACAGAGTAAAGTACTCGAAGGGCTTCTTGACATCGTATCTGAACTCTTTGATGTTACATTTAAACCTGCCGATGTGCCTACCTGGCATGCATGCGTGAAGCCATTTGACATTTTTGAAGGAGAGGAGTTGAGTGGTCGTATCTACTTTGACCTTGAGGCACGTAAAGAGAAACGTGGTGGTGCCTGGATGAATGACTGGGAAACCCATTACGTAGACAGTAAAGGTAATAAACATCTTGCTTCTGCATTCATCGTATGTAACTTCTCTCCCATGACTAAAGAGAACCCTTCTCTCCTCAGACATGATGACGTAGTAACACTATTTCATGAAATGGGACATGCCATTCACCATCTCTTTGGAAAATGTAAAGAGCGTTCAGTCTCCGGTATCAACGGGGTAGCATGGGATGTGGTTGAGTTCCCTTCACAGTTTTTAGAGAACTTTGCCTATGAGGCAGCTATACTGAAACGTTTTGGTTTTCACTATGAAACAGGAGAGCCTATCTCAGACGAACTTATGGCTAAGATAAAAGAGACCAAGAACTACCAGGCAGCTTTGGGCATTCTGAGACAAGTAGAATTTTCACTCTTTGACTTTAAGCTCCATCAAAAGCTTTATCAGGAAGATGAAGTACAAACACTTCTTGATGCCATACGTGAAAAAACTGCACTGCTCAAATCACCAGACTACAACAAATTCCAACATGGCTTCGCACATATCTTTGCAGGAGGATATGCTGCAGGGTATTACAGCTACAAATGGGCTGAAGTACTTTCTGCAGATGCTTTTTTCTCTTGTCTTGACGATAATTCAGGATTTGACACAAAGAGTGCAAAAGGGTATAAAGAGTGTATACTGGCACATGGTGGATCCAAAGAGATGAGTGATCTTTACCAAGAGTGGCTTGGACGTAAAGCAGATGTTAAAAGTCTTATCGAGCTTTATGAAATAGGTTAATTACCAAGGAGAAAAGATGAGAGAATACCGTTCTCTGGCACTTACTGTCATCGCTATTTTCATCGTTACCTTAGTAGGTGCTTTTTTCAGCCCTACTTTCAACGAACAAAAAACCTGGCTGGAACTCTTTTTTCTTTTTGGTGCTCTGCTCTTTATCTTTTCTATCTTAGTGGTCTTTGCTGCCATTGGATTCTCGTCATTTTCTCTTTATCTTGCTGTTTTTCTTGCAGCAGTGATGGGGATGTATGGTGTAGAAGGTGCCTTACTTGTCACAGGTATGACTTACTTTTTCTGGGGGTCTATCTTTGCAATGGAAGTGCTTCTTTTTTACAATCATGTAAAAAGTGCCAAAGAGTGGTTTATCGCACGCTATACTTTTAAAACATTTAAAAATGAATATTATGCTTTTTATCCAATGATGGGAATGCTCTATATTCTCTTAGAGTTTATACCGCATTTCTTATATAGAGAGAAGTTATTGAAGTTCTCTCCTTCAAGAGTATTGAAGGAGATGGAGGAGATATTGAAACCTGAATAAATTTAAAGATTATTACTTATCTTCCTTCTTCCCAAAACCAAAGAAACGCTTGATACGCTCACAGATAGTCACAGAACCAGTCTCGATACGACATACTTCCACTTCATCATAACTACCGATGAGAGACTTGATACGCTCTGGCTGTTTTTTACCCTCAATGATAAATCTAAGTGCATTAAGTCTGATGAACCCTTCTGCATCTTTTTGATCATATACATCATCAGCCTCAAATGTTGAGTGCTCTTCAGAGTAGAGTGTAATATCAGATTTTCTACCTACAACAGTGACATTACCCTTGTATAGTTTTAACTTCACCGTACCTTCTACATGATCCTGTGTTGCATCTATGGCAGCTTGCAGCATTTTACGCTCTGGAGACCACCATAAACCGTTATAGATGAGTTTTGCATACTTCGGCATAAGCTCATCTTTCATATGTGCTTCTTCTCTGTCAAGCGTAATAGACTCTATAGCTCTGTGTGCTTTAAGCATGATAGTTCCACCCGGTGTTTCATAACATCCACGTGCTTTCATACCAACCATACGGTTTTCAACTATATCGATACGCCCGATACCGTGCTTGTTACCATATTCATTTAGTTTCGTTAACATTTGTGCAGGACTCAACTCTTCACGGTTGAGAGCCACCGGGTCACCATATTTATAGTCAAGAGTGATGTACTCAGCTTCATCGGGTGCTTTCTCCGGACTTACTGACCATAACCACATATCCTCTTCTGGTTCATTATAAGGGTTTTCCAAATGTTCACCCTCATAAGAGATATGAAGCAAATTCGCATCCATAGAGTAAGGTTTAGCCTGACCTTTACCATCGATGTCAATACCATGTTCTTCAGCATACTTCAAAAGCTTAGTACGAGAGTTCAGATCCCACTCTCTCCAAGGAGCGATAACAGCAATGTCCGGATCAAGTGCAAGATAACCGAGCTCAAAACGTACCTGGTCATTTCCTTTACCTGTCGCACCATGAGATACTGCATCCGCATCTGTTTGGTGTGCGATCTCTATCTGCTTTTTAGAGATAAGCGGACGTGCTATAGACGTACCAAGCAGATACTCTCCTTCATAGATGGCATTGGCTCTGAACATAGGAAAAACAAAGTCTTTTACAAACTCTTCTTTAAGGTCCAAGATGAAAACATTTTCAGGTTTAATACCCATATCAAGTGCTTTCTGACGTGCAGGCTCCACCTCTTCACCCTGACCAAG
>JAYEOF010000071.1:0-5272 GCA_034722695.1 Campylobacterota bacterium | reverse complement strand
GCTAAGATGGTTGGTTTACCGTTTCCTATATTTGCTTTGACATCAACATATTTCATAACAGGCAGTGCTTTTTTATCGGGCATTTTTTCTCCAAGATATCTGATTGGAACGATTATACAAATTCTATCTTAAATTTTTTTGCGTATAATCTCTATAATTAGATACAAGGAGAGAGTATGTTGTTAGGTGTAAACATTGACCATATCGCTGTACTACGAGAAGCTAGAAAAGTAGCAGACCCTGATCCATTGGATGCACTAAGCATTTGTAAAAGAGCTGGGGCTGACCAGATCACAATACACCTGCGTGAGGACAGACGGCATATGCAAGATGCGGATGCGGTGAACATCATAGAACTCTCCTCATTGCCTGTAAACCTCGAATGTGCGACCTCTCCTGAGATGATAGACATTGCTTGTGAATTAAGGCCTCACCGTGTAACGCTTGTACCTGAAAAACGAGAAGAGGTTACTACAGAGGGTGGACTTGCTGTTATAGGAGAACAACCTAAGTTAAAAGAAGCCATCAAAAGATTACAAAAAGAAGAGATAGAAGTCTCTCTTTTCATAGACCCTGCACTTGATGCAGTTAAAGCTTCTGAAGCTTTAGGTGTGGAGTGGATAGAGTTTCATACGGGCAAGTATGCAAACATTTATGCCATGCTTCATACGAATCTCTCCAAGACACACCACAGTATACCAGAGCTTGCACTCTCGCGTAAGATCCTTAAACAGATGCTAGGTGATGAGCTTTGTAACCTTCGTTTACTCTCTTGTGAGGCGATGGAACATGGCTTACGTGTAGCTGCCGGGCATGGACTCAATATGCAAAATGTCAAAGATATCGTAGAGATAGAAACCATAGAAGAACTGAACATTGGGCAAAGCATTATAGCTCGTTCTGTGTATGTTGGATTGGAACAATCTATACTCGATATGAAAGCCTTAATGATTAGATAATCGTAGGGTGCGTTTGCCAACGCACCTTTATATATTTGGTGCGTTGGCAAACGCACCCTACAGGAATAATATGAAAAAAGTAGCTATCTCAATCGGTGACCTTAACGGTATAGGTATCCAACTTGCTCTTGAAAACCATTATATAATAGCCAAAGAAGTTGAACCTGTTTACTGTATAGACAAAAACATGTTAGAGCAGGCTGCTAATAAACTTCAACTAGATATACCAAAAGATTTTCAAACCATAGAAAACATCGCACCTTACTATCAGATAGATGCAGGCGAAGTAAGTAAAGAGAGCGGAGCCTATTCCTATGCCTCATTTGTGAAAGCTCTTGGACTGGCACGTGATAAAAAAGTAGATGCCATCTGTACCTTACCCATCCACAAAAAAGCATGGGAATTAGCTGGAATCAAGTACAAAGGCCATACTGATGCCCTTAGAGACTTTTTTGATGCAGAGGCTATTATGATGCTCGGATGTTCTAAAATGTATGTGGCACTTTTTACAGAGCATATTCCCCTCAAAGATGTAGCCAAAAGCGTCAATGAAAAAGATCTCACACGCTTTTTAATAGATTTTTACAATACAGCCAAACCTACGCAGACTGTTGCAGTTTTGGGTTTAAATCCTCATGCCGGAGATGATGGTGTTTTAGGAGATGAAGAGAAAACCATACATAAAGCCATTCAGAATGCTGAAGAAATACTAAAACAACAATATCCCTCACTCTTCACTCTTCACTCTTCACTCTTCACTGCACCTATGGTGCCAGACGTAGCCTTCACCCCAAGAATCAGAGCCAACTTCACACACTACATAGCCATGTATCATGATCAGGGTCTAGCTCCACTCAAAGCCCTCTATTTTGATGAAGGCATAAACGTATCATTAAACCTACCAATACTCAGAACATCAGTAGATCACGGTACAGCTTTTGATGTGGCATATAAAAACATGGAATTAAATAATTTGAGTTATATAAATGCAATTAAATACATCGTTAATAATTAACTATCAAATAGGAAACTTGGTTTTTAAAATAGTCTTTTAGTTTGCTGTAGATTTGGTTGAACGGCGTGAGTGGAGCGAGAGAGTGTACGAAAAGTACATGACCGAACGAAACGAAGCCGTTCAATCAAAGGTGCAGTAAAATAAAAGAACTGTTTAGCAGAAAAGTCCACCCTCTTCTTCCCCAACGATCTCACACTCCTCATTCATCTGTTCACAAAGCTTCTCTTGACAAGACTGACAAAGATACCGATAGTTTTGCATATCATAATGGATGATATCACCTTCAGCAATATCATCATAACATTCACCACATACATTAGTCACTCTTAATAGTATCTCTTCTGTAGCTACTTGGGTCAAAAAACATGCATTACTCATCATTTACTCCGATAATTTTTTGATCATCTTCTCCGCTTCTTCAAGAGAATCATCTAACTCATAAGCTCTTTTATATCCGATCAAAGCTTCTTTTGTACGTCCTAGATCATACAGCGTATTTGCGTAGTTAAAGTGATGAGGAGCATACTCTTCATCTAATGCAATAGCACGTTCATGGTGTCTCTCTGCTCCTGCTTCATCACCAAGCTTATGCAGTACATTAGCAAGTAAGGCATGTGCCATGTCATCATTCTCATCTAAAGATACAAGTGTTTCGTAACTCTCTTTGGCTTCAGCATAATCCTCAGTTTTCACACATACGTATCCCATTTTTTGTAAAACTTCTTGATTGTTCCCATCGATGATAAGTGCAGAGCCTAAAGCTTTTTTTGCCTCTTCATAGTCTTCTTTCTCCACTGCTTCATCTGTCATACTGAGTAACTGTTCCATACGTGTTGGCTGCACAGTGGGCTTGGAGAATGTTTTATCCGGACGATTGATACCGCCTATCTGCTCATCAGCGACTTTTGCTTCAAAGTCCACACCTCTTTTAGGGTGGTTGCCTGAAAATAGTTGTTTAAAAAAGAGGTAAAAGACTCCTCCGGCCACAATAAGAAGTAAGAGTTGAAATATTGACATGGTTTCTCCAAATATAGATAACGAATAATAGGATAATCTAACTTAAATACAAAGAAAACCTGCTATGATAAACAAAAATAACTAAAGGATTATCATGGCTTATAGAATAGGATTAGATAAAGAAAAATTACAAAAAGAGTTAACACCATTGGAATATAATGTATGTCTAAACCATGGAACAGAAGCACCATTTCAAAATGAATTTCATGACAGTAAAGCTAAAGGTATCTATAGTTGTAAATGCTGTAAAACACCTCTTTTCACTTCAGAAGCTAAATTTGACTCAGGAACAGGCTGGCCAAGTTACTTTCAACCCATCAATGAAGAAGATATCGAAGAGATCGTAGATGACTCACTAGGCATGAGACGGGTAGAAGTTCGTTGTGGGGCATGTGGTTCACATTTAGGACACGTGTTTCCAGATGGCCCGGCACCTACATATCAACGGTACTGTATCAACTCTGCTTCTTTGGATTTTAAGGAAGAGTAATCATTACCACCCTTCTGCAAGATCCATAAGTTTAAAACCTTTTTCTCGACGTTGAGCAGACACTTCTTTAAGTGCTGCTACCGTCTCAGCTGCTTCATACCCCTGTCCTCTGGCACCTTTATATTTTGAAAAGACACACATCCATTTTCCAAGTGTGGACTCTATGTCACTGATACGATACCCTTTTGCCCAATAACTTTCTATCAACGGCACGATCTCACTCCATCTTGAACGTATGATCATTGCCTGATCTGTATATCCTGTACCTTCAGCAAAGATACCCGTCCAGCGTCCTTGACCATATTCCAGATCTATCAGATCAAACCCTTCTTGCCATCTTTTTTCAACAGCTGCATAAAAATCATCCAAATTCTTTCTTCTCTCATACGCTTGGTTGCTATAGGGGGTGTTTTTTTCCAATACAACGATCCACTCAGACAAACCATGCTCAATACCTGTCACATAATAACCCTTTTTCCAATACTCAGGTAATATATTATTGACCCCAGACCAGCGACGTGCTACAACATAGGTTTGATGCGTCTCTTTAGCAGTTTTTGTAAAAACACCTATCCATTTACCACTACCATACTTTATATCAGAGATATCATAACCTTCACTCCAACGCTGCTTGATGATCTTACGGAAATCCCTTAGCCCCATCGCACTGTCAATATGTTGATCTTTTCTTTCTTTCTCAAAGACACCTATATATTTGTAATGTGATGATGCAAAGTTATACTCCCTTGCAGATATGCCTGTTGTCAGCAACACTGTAAATCCCAATATTATTAATACTATTTTCTTCATGATTTCATCTCCCTATTTTAACTGTGAAGCGATATAGCCTATCTCTTCATCCATCTCCTGTTTAGTATCGAACATAAAAGTATGTTTCTCCTCTTCACCTAAATGAATAAAGATACCAAAACCTACCACTTCAACTTTACCCTTAGCTTCCACATCCAACCACTCAAGACTTACCTGTGTTGTTTCATCTTCATACCCTGTTTTTACTACTGCTGCAGGATAGAGTTGTGTGATCTTTGCTGTGTCAAATTGTTTCTCTTGTATTGTAATAATCATAGTTTGATTATAGTATAATCCTTTTAAATATATATAGGAAAATTAAATGAGTTTAAATCAACAAATCAAATCTGACATAAAAGATGCAATGCGTGCGAAAGATACGGTAAAAAGAGATACACTAAGAAATATCCAAGCAGCAGTCAAACAGATAGAAGTAGATGAGCGTAGAGATGTTACAGATACAGACCTTGAAACGATCATGATGAAGTACCTCAAACAAAGAGAAGATGCCAAAACACAATTTGCAGAGGCAGGACGTGATGATCTCGTAGAAAAAGAAGATGCTGAAATAGCCATAATCAAAGACTACCTACCAGAACCAATGGATGATGCAGAGCTAGAGTCTGTACTCAAAGATGTCATTGCTTCAGTAGGTGCTGAAAGTATGAAAGATATGGGTAAAGTCATGGGTGCTGCCAAAGGTGCCATAGGAAGCCGTGCAGATGGTGGAAGAATTAATCAAATGGTTAAAAAACTGCTAAGTTAAAAAAACAAATACAACAAAAACTAGCAAAACACAACTAATTATCAGTCGCGATAGTGGTTGCGTTTTTTTATTGAAATGTATGCCGCAGGCGCTTTTTTGGTTACTCTTTTCTATTTTGTCGCAGTACAAAAAAGAAAAAAGTAACAAAGAGAAACACAAAAGGGTAAAGAGATTTCCATTACAGAATGTTACTGAATATGCATTCCCATCGAGGA
>JAYEOF010000070.1:0-2226 GCA_034722695.1 Campylobacterota bacterium | reverse complement strand
TGATCTGCTTATGGTTTTTGCCGGTGCGATGCACTTTTCCCATGGGTTGGGGATCAATGCACGTTTTGCACGCCTAAGCCGTGAACCCTTTGTCACGATCAAACCTGTCCCGACAGGTACAGATACTGCCGACGTAGGCGAAGCAGATTTTCTGCTGTTTTATACACCCTCACAGCAAAGTTCAAAGAGATGAGAGTGTAGGTAAGGGGAAGGTGGAAACTATTTCTCTCTTCAATACTCATTAAGAATCATTCAATATTAAGTGACTTAACACTGATTCAATTCTCAAAAGGGTATAATCAAAAAAAGAGGTTGTCTGCTTGAAGGCGGTTTGAAGTCGAGGATGGGTAGAGAGTCGGATCATACTGAAATTCTATATAATGTTGATACTTATGAAAGAAGAAGGAGATATTTTGACTAAACTGTTCATCATGATCTTAAGCTTTCTCGCCGGGATCGCTTCCAGCACGCAGGGACTCTATAACGGCTATTGGAAAGAAAGCATTGACCTGAAAACCATATTACTGGTAAATGCGCTGGTGGTTTTTGTTTCGGTGGTGTTCTTTTATATCATTACAGTGGAAGACGGCTTGAAAGTTCCTCTAAATAAGATGGAACCCTCCATCCTCATTGGTGGTCTTTGCGGTTTTTTTGTCATCATGATCTTTGCCATCGCCTTTCCCGCCATCGGAGCGACTGCAACAGCGCTGCTCTTTATCTCCGGTCTACTGATCGCATCACTCTTTTATGATCACACCGGTGCGTTGAATCTCGCTGTGGTGAGCATCACTGTACAAAAAGTTTTCGGTATTCTATTGGTAGTGGCAGGGAGCTACATTGCCCTGAGGAATCCGACATGAATCTTGTTGGTCAAAACATTGTCCGTGTCGATGCAGCATCCAAAGCTGACGGCACATTAAAATATACGAATGATCTGGATTTTGACGGGCTGCATGGTGCTATTGTCCGTTCAACCATTGCACATGGAAATATCCTTTCTATCACCTTTGACAAGGCATTTAATTTTTCAGATTTTGTGATCGTCGATTATAGTGATATCGAGGGCAGAAATGCCAATGTTATATTGACAGATGATCAACCTTTTTTAGCCGAAAAAAGAGTTAGTTTTATAGGAGAACCAATTTTACTGCTTGCGCATCGGTCCAAAAAAATGCTTAAAGAAGCTGTAAAACATATCGATATCGAGTATGAACATTTAGAGCCTGTGTTAACAATGCAAGAATCACTTGATCGTAAAAACATACTTTATGGTGACGATAATATCTTCAAAACAATCCAAACGGTCAAAGGCATAGAGCCTGACTATCAGAGTCTAAAAAGTTTGAAAAAGAGCTACACAACACCCCATCAGGAACAGCTCTATATGGAGACACAAAGCATGATCGCACGCTACAAGGATGGTGTCGTCAAGATCATCGGATCGATGCAGTGTCCTTTTTATGTAGAGTCTGCTTTGTACGAATTAACCGGAGAGAAGATCGAGATTGAACAGGCACCGACCGGTGGTGCTTTTGGTGGTAAAG
This sequence comes from Campylobacterota bacterium, assembly GCA_034722695.1. GTDB lineage: Bacteria > Campylobacterota > Campylobacteria > Campylobacterales > Sulfurovaceae > Sulfurovum. Next base: position 682 of record JAYEOF010000070.1, on the reverse strand, counting down.
AGGATTATCCTTCCTTGATGGCAGCCTATGTCTATTTGTTGAGCAAAAAGGCAAAAGAGGATGTGAAGCTCGTTTATGATCGTGCAGAAGATATCGCTTTTACCACCAAGCGCCACCCTTCGATACTGCGTTACAAAAGCCATTTCGATGAAAGCGGAAAACTGTATGCACTGCATATAGATATCCAAATAGACGGCGGTGCTTACGTGACATTGACTCCTGTTGTTTTGGCTCGGGCGGTGCTGCATGCTGCCGGTTTTTATGATTGTGAATATATTAAGGTAGATGCTCATGCTTTTGCGACCAATACACCACCAAATGGTGCCTTTAGAGGTTTTGGAGCACCTCAGGCTATCTTTGGCATTGAGCGGCATATGGATGATATTGCCCGATATCTTGGTATTTCACCTATGGAAGTACGGGAGAGGAATCTGCCTCACAGCCATTCCGTAAGTGTTTCAGGTGCAAAAATCGATGAATATGCACGTCTGCGAACCCTGTTTGAAACCACAAGAGAAGCGAGCAGTTTTGATGAAAAATATAGTGCTGATATCCCTAATAGGGGTATAGGCATGGCACTTTTTATGCATGGTGGTGGTTTTACGGGATCAGGAGAGACGCTTTTGGCTTCGGAAGTATGGTTGGACCTTAAGGGTGATGGCATGGTTGAGATCAGGATCGG
>JAYEOF010000069.1:0-2228 GCA_034722695.1 Campylobacterota bacterium | reverse complement strand
ATGATGTGGAGATGACGGATATCGGTTCTGTAGTGACCATGGAAGAGTTTAAAGACAAGGCGATGTTCAAGGCACTTAATGGTCAAAATGTGGCAGAGGCCTTCACTGAGATGGAGTTTGCCGAGTAATAGGCATCGGAGGCAGACTACAGTCCTGCCTCTTTGATAGCTTCAGTTCTTGCATGTGCCATTAGCGGTTCAAATACAAGTTTAAGGTTTCCATTGTTCATAATATCATCGAGGGCATAAAGAGTTAACCCTATACGGTGGTCTGTCAGTCTGTTTTGAGGGTAGTTATAGGTACGTATCTTTTCAGAACGTGAACCGGTACCTACCTGGAGTTTTCTTTGGCTTGAAGTTTCATCAAGCTGTTTTTGAAGTTCTGCTTCATACACTCTTGCTTTAAGCACTTTCATTGCTTTGGCTTTGTTTTTATGTTGTGACTTCTCATCTTGAATGGCAGCTACGATCCCTGTAGGAATGTGTGTTAAACGTACCGCAGAGTCTGTGGTGTTAACTGACTGTCCTCCACAACCACTTGAACGATATACATCCATTTTAATATCATTGGGTTTAAGGTCAACTTCTACATCATCTACTTCAGGAATGATAGCTACAGTGATGGCTGAAGTATGAACACGTCCTTGTGTCTCTGTGTCTGGTACACGTTGTACACGGTGTATGCCTGCTTCATACTTGAGAAGAGCATATACTCCTTCTCCGGAGATCTGAGCGATGAGTTCTTTATATCCACCTGCTGTTCCGTCATTGCTGCTTATGATCTCTATTTTCCATCCTGCCTGCTCTGCGTATCGAGAATACATACGGAAGACATCTGCAACGAAAAGTGCAGCTTCATCTCCCCCTGCCCCTGCTCTCAGTTCAAGTAAAATATTTTTGTCATCATTCTTATCTTTTGGAAGCATGAGTATCTTGATCTCACTCTCCAGTTGAGGAAGCATAGGTTCAAGTTCTGAGAGTTCTTCTTTTGCAAGGTCACCCAGTTCAGCATCTCCTAGAAGTTCTTTATTCTCTTCTATGGCATTTGCTGTTTCTATATACAGGTTTGCTTTTTCTACGAGATCATTAAGTCCCGATTGCTCTTTGCTGAGTTCTGTCATCCGAGAAATGTCACTAGCTATGTCCGGAGAACTTAAAAGTCTAGTAATCTCGTTGTGTCTATCGATGAAAGGTTGGAGTTTTTCTTTGAACATAGGCGTTCTTTGTGTTGGATTGTAAGATATTAAAATAGGATTAGTCGTAAAGACTAACCGCTAAAGAGTAAAACTGCTTATGCAGCTTCTATTTTGTTTACCATTTTATGAAGACGGCTTACTTTTCTAGCTGCAGTAGTTTTTTTGATGAAACCTTTGCTTACTAGAGAGTGGATCTGCTTGTTTGCTACCGTGAATGCTTCTGCTGCTGCTGCTTTATCTGCTGCTGCTACTGCTTCATGTACCGCTTTAGTGATATTTTTGATTCTTGTTCTGTAATATCTGTTTCTTTCAGTTCTTACAGCAGTTTGCAAAATACGTTTTTTTGCTGATTTATTGTTTGCCATCGGTGTTCCTTTAAGTATTATCTCGAAGTCTTAGCAGGCATTTACCTAGCTATTTCGAGTGAAATTAGTGCGCGAATGATATCTAAAAGAACATTAAAGAATTATTAATATAATTAAAATATTTTGTAAAATCAGTAATGGTGTCCATGTAACATTCTTACTATTAATCTATTTTAAGTAAAATTAGCAATATTATTTAAAGTTTAAGGGAATTATTGTGACACTTTTTGGAACAGATGGCGTACGTGGAAAAGCAGGAAAGAAAGTAAGTGCAGTTAATGCAATGAGACTTGCAATGGCAACAGGAATATATTTTAAACAATTTTCAAAAACCAATAAAATATTGGTAGGGAAAGACACGAGAAGAAGTGGCTACATGATCGAAAATGCCATGGTTTCAGGTCTAACTGCTGTTGGTTTTGATGTGATCCAGATAGGACCTATGCCTACGCCTGCCATAGCATTTTTAACAGCGAACATGCGTTGTGATGCAGGTGTTATGATCTCGGCGAGCCATAACCCTTATTATGATAATGGTATTAAGTTCTTTGATTGGTTTGGCAATAAATTGAACCGTGACAAAGAAGAGGAGATAGAAGCGATCTATGAAGATGATGCACGTATTGAAGCTGCACAGGTAACGGGTAAAGAGATAGGAAGATCTAAAA
>JAYEOF010000068.1:0-2229 GCA_034722695.1 Campylobacterota bacterium | reverse complement strand
AAATCATGAAAAAGTAACACATCTTTGACTATACTATATTCTATGAATTTAGATTTTACTCAGGCGATAGAGATCGCAAAAAACATTTACTGGATCGGTATGTATCTTGAAAATGACCCTTTTCAGTGTCATCCCTACTTCATAGAGAACGGTAATGAATCTATTTTAGTTGATCCCGGTTCTATGCTGGAGTTTGATGCAGTAGTCAAAAAAGTAAATTCTATCTCCTCTATGGGTCATATAAAATACATCATATTACACCATCAAGACCCTGACTTGGCAGCTTCTGTACCTGAGATGGAGAAGCTTATCGATCGTGACGATCTTCTTATCATTACACATAGCAGAATGGTACCTCTTGTAAAACACTATATGATCAAATCTGACTATTATGAGATAGATAAACATGACTACAAACTTGATAGTAATGGCTTGCATTTGGAGTTTTTAACCACACCATATTGTCACTCTCCCGGAGCATTTGTAACGTATGAGCCTACGACAAAAACTCTCTTCTCCGGTGATATATTTGGAGGGATTGAAGAGTCTTGGGAGTTTTATGCAGGAGATGATTATTTTGAAAAAGCAAGGCAGTTTCATGCAGAGTATATGCCAAGTAGAGATATCTTCAACTATGCACTTTCGAAAATAGAAACACTGGATATAAACCTCATCGCACCACAACATGGCTCTATCATTGAGAAAGAGAGAATTGCCCCACTTATCTCACAAATGAAAGCACTTGAATGCGGTCTATACATCGAGGAGGGATATCGTAATGAGCTTATCGATACTATTGAAGCACTGAAAGAGAAAGACCTTGCTCTTGTGGCATCACTCAATGCACTCAAAGAGAAAGAAAAACTTCTTTTTCAAAAAGCCAAAATGGCGGATATGGGAGAAATGATAGGAAACATCGCCCATCAATGGCGGCAGCCTTTGGCAGTAAACAATACCATTATCTCTATTTTAAAAGAAAAAAATGAAAGAGAAAGCCTCCAAACCGATGAACTTTCCCAAAAGCTCAAAGAGATGGAAAACAGTATCCAATACATGTCACGTACTATAGATGATTTCATGCACTTTTATCATCCAAATAAAGAGAAAACAACGTTTTGTGTCTCCAAAGCAGTTGAACATGCATTAGAGATTACTTATCCTATGCTCAATAAAGCGAATATTGAGATTCGTTTTAAAAGTAGCGATGGGTTTCATGTGAATGGATATATGAATGAGTACATGCAGGTAATTATCTCCATTTTAACCAATGCCAAAGATATTTTAGTACACAAAGAAGTAAAAGGTGCATATATCAAGATCGATCTATTGGATACCCGTGACAATATTGTGCTAAAGATCAGTGATAATGCGGGAGGTATAAAAGATGAAAACCTATATCATATTTTCGATCCTTATTTCACGACAAAACATAAATCCATGGGCACAGGATTAGGTCTTTATATTTCTAAAATGATCATTGAAAAAAATATGAATGGGATATTAAGTGTGGAAAACGATAGTGAGGGTGCCACTTTCAGTATAACAATGGAGAAAGAAAATGAATAATAAAATAAGCGATATATCTATCTTGATCGCAGAAGATGAGAAGCAGCTTTTAAACTCTATGGTAGAGTATTTAGAACTCTTCTTTGAAAATGTATATACCGCAGAAGATGGCTTAACTGCCTATAATATCTATAAAAAGCAGAAGCCTGATATTATCATTACAGATATTCACATGCCTCACCTTGATGGTCTTTCTATGGTAGAGAAGATCCGTAAAGCTGACCTGCAAACAAAGATCATCATTACCACCGCTCACTCTGACAGAGATAAGCTGATGCAAGCTATAGAATTACATTTGGTAAAGTATCTCATTAAACCTGTTCAAAGTGATGAACTTAAAGAACTTCTCCTCTCACTTGTTGAGGAACTGAGACAAAAGAAAAACCGGATCTATCTCAAAGAATCATTTTATTGGGATAAATCAAAGAAAAGATTGTTTCATGATGAAAATGAAGTTATATTAAAACCAAAAGAGCAAAAAGTACTTGAACTACTCTGTTCCCGCACCAACCAAAGTATTTCAGCGATTGATATCTACAACTACCTGTATGAAGACCAACCGGAACGTGATTTTTCTTCAGATGCTATCACTTCTCTTATGAAACGTATCCGCCAAAAACTTCCAAAAGAGACTATAAAAAGCAGTTATGGCATAGGATATAT
>JAYEOF010000067.1:0-2233 GCA_034722695.1 Campylobacterota bacterium | reverse complement strand
ACCCTATAATTAGGGACTAAAACTATTATTAAGGAAGGAAATAGGTATGGGAAAAGACGTAAAAGGTCGTAGAGACTTTATGGGTATGGCTCTCGGTGGTTTTACCGCATTAGGTGGTATTGGCGCTCTATATGCAATGAAGCGTAGCTGGGATCCATTGCCAAGTGTAAAAGCAGCTGGATTTACTACAGTTGATTTAAGTGGAGCAAAAGAAAATGTTCTAAATGTAGAGAAGTGGAGAGGTAAACCTATCTTTGTTTTGAAAAAAACAAAAGATATGAAAGCTGATGACAGAGATGTTGTTGTTGGTTCTGACAGATATCATGTATCTATCGGTCTATGTACACACTTAGGGTGTATTCCTGCATATAAGCCGGAAAAACAGATATTCTTATGTGCTTGTCATGGTGGTGAGTTTGATTCAAGTGGACACGAGACCTTTGGTCCTCCACCAAGTCCACTGGAAGTTCCACCATTTAAAGTGGATGGACAAAAGCTTGTACTAGGCGAAGCCGGTCCTGAGTACAAAAAAATGCTAGACGCCGGTCTAACGGTATAAGGGGGAGAGCATGGCAAAATTTGAAAAAGCAAATAGCATTGGTGAATGGCTCGACCAGAGACTTGCGGTAAATACACTAAAAAAAGTAATGCAGACAGAGTACTGGATTCCAAAAGACATTAACTTCTTATGGGCAATGGGTATGGTTCTTGCAGCAACATTCGGAATACTTACTATAAGTGGTATCTTCTTGTTAATGTACTACAAGCCAGACACAGCATTGGCATTTGACTCTGTAAACTATACTATCATGACTGAAGTTGGTTATGGTTGGTTGTGGAGACATATTCATGGTATCGGTGCATCATTGGTTTTCTTGATCATCTATATTCACATGTTGACTGGTATCTACTACGGTTCATATAAAAAAGGTAGAGAGCTTATCTGGTTATCTGGTATGGGACTTTTTGTTGCATTCTCAGCAGAAGCATTCTCTGGATATATGTTACCTTGGGGACAGATGAGTTACTGGGCCGGTATGGTTATTACTAACCTATTCTCTGGTGGTTCACTTGAAGCCTATGGTTTAGTTGAGTGGATCAGAGGGGATTATGTTCCTGGAGATGCATTCTTGACAAGATTCTTTATGTTACACGTATTCTTGCTTCCATTGGTGATCATCGGTCTTATCGTACTTCACTTTGGTACATTGAGAATCCCACATGTTAACAACCAAGAAGGTGACGAGTTTGACTATGGTGAGCATGCAGAGCTTTATAAAGCAGGAAAAGTAAAAGAGTCTAAAGTTATTCCATTCTCTCCGGTCTTTTTAAGTAAAGATGTCTTTGTAATGGGTGTGTACTTTATCTTGTTCTTCTACTTGGTATTCTATCACTTTAACTTTGCGATGGATCCAGTGAACTTTGACCCGGCAGACGGACTTAAAACTCCGGCACACATTTACCCTGAGTGGTACTTCTTGTGGAGTTATGAGATCTTAAGACCATTCTCTAAAGACCTTGGTTTGATCGCATTTGCTATCGCACAGGTGATTTTCTTTGCACTTCCGTTCTTAGATAGAAGTCCAAATGTTGCACCTGCAAGCAGAAGAGGACTCTTTAAGTATTGGTTCTGGTTAATGGTTTTAGATTTAATTGTCTTGACATTTATGGGTAAACTTCCACCGGAAGGTATTTGGAATGTTATCGGATTGATTTCGGCACTTGTGTTCTTCGCATTGTGGATCGCATTACCAATCATTACTAAACTAGAAAAAAAACTATAAGGAGTAGGGGATGAAAGAATTAAAAATATTCGGAGTTGTAGCAGCCTTTACGCTCCTACTATATTGGGGAGTTGAGCCATTTGCTCACTCTCAAATGCATGCACATGTAGAGGGTAATAACTTTGTATATGATGGAAAAGCGGACATTGCAGAAGCAACGAAAGCAGAGAAAAAAGACGTAGTTACTGCAAAAACAGCATTTTGGGCTGATGTAGCTAAAGTTGGTAAAATGAAAGGTGATGTGGCAGCTGGTGAAGCTGCTTTTGCAACATGTATGGGTTGTCACACCGGTATGCCTATCAATATGGGTGGAGTTATTGCTCCAGCTCTTGATCATGCAGGTGCGATCTATGATAAAAACTATCTTATCGCTCTCATTAAAGATCCGGCAATGGCATCAAATGTAGATCATAAGTATGAAGATACAGCAACACACCCAATGGGTAGCA
>JAYEOF010000066.1:0-9855 GCA_034722695.1 Campylobacterota bacterium | reverse complement strand
TTTTCAGTAAAGATGGATTACGCACAAGATCTCTTGCACCATATATTTCGTTCATTGTCTATCCTTTGTCAAACTTATGTCATATATTATAACAACTTTATGAGAGGATGTCAAAGAGTAATACATATTTATTTTAGGTTTTTCAATGAAGTATGCATGCCACCTCGGGAGAGGTGGCACGAGGAAAACAGCCCAAGAGGGCTATTAATTTGGATTAAAGACTTTCAGGAAAATCTGCCGGTTTAGATAAATAGTGAAAAATAGCTTTCACTTTTTGGTGTACAGTTTAGTAGAGGGTAGGGTCTTCACTCTTTATTTTTCTTGTATTGTTCACCAAAAAAGCACCCGCATTAATATGTTTACGTACTTTTTTCAGTGCTACTCTTGCACTTTTCTCACTTTTGTAGGCACCTACCAGTACTTTATATCTGGTTTTATGACGTACTTTATAAGGCAAACCTAAACTTTCAATACTTGAGAGGTATTTTGTGTTGGGAGCCTTTGAAAAGGAGCCCGCTTGGATAAAATACTTTCCTGAAGGCGTTGAAGCATGGCTTTTTTGTTTTTGTGATATTTGTGTCTTTTTTACATTTGTCTTTTTTGCAGGAGATTTTTTCTGCTTCTGGGGTGTTTTTGTCTTCATAGCCCATAACGATTTTTGAGTAGACTCTTTTTTGGCTACTTTTTTGACGACTGTGTTATCTGCCCTCGTCACACCTCTACCTTTATATTTTACCAACCATGTCATGATATCATTTTGAAGTTTTGAAGCCTTCCATCTTCCTTGATTGGTATTGACCAGTATCACTACTGTGTAGAGTCTACCCTGTCTACTTTTGACATACCCACCGATATTTTTCACTCTTTTAAGCGTCCCCGTTTTCATCCAGGCACGTTTTCTCACAACAGTGCCCCTAAAACGTTTTCGAATGGTGCCATCTACTCCTGCGATAGAAAGCGTATCCATCCATCTTTGTCCATAACGATTATAAGCATTATCATACATATCAGCCAAGATCTTTGCAGACATTTTTGCAGAACGTGAAAGACCGCTGCCATTGTCTATTTTTAGTGTGCCTTGGCTCAGGGCACCCTTACTTCTTAAGATCTGCTCAACTGCCCTTCTTCCTTTGTCTTCTGTAGCAGGTGCACCATATACTTTGGCTCCCAAAAGAAGCAATAGATGACGTGCATAAAGGTTATTTGACTTTTTAGCTGTTTTAGAGACGATCTTTTCCAAACTTTTAGAGTAGTGTGTAAAGAGTATATTTGCATTAGGGGAAATTTTACTTAAACGCATAGTGCCACCTACATTAACACCTGACTTTTTCAATGCATCTCTAAAAGCATAATAAAAAGATTTATAGGGTTTGGTAATCACTTTACATATATCTCGTTTCCCGCATCGTTTGGAAATTTTACCTTGTAAGATGACCTCTGGCATTACTTTACTGTTATCTATTTTGATCCCGGGCCAAGAGTATCTACCTTTACATGGTTTGTTTACATGCTGCAGCTTATTGCGTATCTTGTAACTTCCGTCTACATATTTTTTACGTACGTTATTTTTGTTTGGCGTGACACAAATAGTACTGACACGTTCGTTGAACATCATAGCATCAGGCATGGCATTGTATGGACTGTAAGTATGTTGATCAAACCCTGAATTATTTTTTGTACCTACATTGAAATAACTTCTGTCTATGACAATATCACCCGTGATCTTTTTAATACCTTTGGATTTAATCTGGGCAACAATACTTTTCAGATCTTTAGCTCCAAATGTAGGATCACCAAAACCTTTTACATAGAGATCTCCACGAAGTACTCCATTTTTCAAAGAACCTGTAGTATAAAACTGTGTAGGCCAACGATAGTCAAACCCCAATTTTAAGACTGCTGCATAGGTAGGTAAAACTTTTATCACTGAAGCAGGTGTACGTGTTTTACTCGCATTGAGAGATGCAAGTACTCGATTACTGTTCCCTGCCTCTTTAATATAGATACTTATATCATTTTTAGAGATACCTGATTTATTGATAATGCTATTTATACCTGAAGGTAAAGCATATATCCAGCAACTGATCAATAGATAAAATAAAATTATTTTCTTCAATTTTTTCCTTTATATGCATCCAAGAGTCTATGCATCGCAACGTCTAAAACCTCTCTAGATGTTCCTACATTCAAACGCATAAATCCTTCTCCTGTTTTACCAAAACTCATTCCGTCATTCAATCCAAGCTTGGCTTCGTACACAAAAAAATTGACCAACTCTTTATGTGTCATCCCCATTTTTCGGCAATCAAACCAAAGCAAAAAAGTTGCTTCAGTTTTAACGGTTCTTATAGGCAGTTTATGTTTTTTAATGAATACATTTACATACTCAATATTGGACCAAAGATGTACTTTCAAAGCATCCAACCACTCCGAGCCCTTTTCATATGCGGCCATAAGTGCCTCTATACCAAAAGGATTTCCATTGGTGATACCAGATCTGTTCTGCTCTACCGTATATCTTCTACGGAGTTTATCGTCCGGTATAATAGCATAAGAAGTATTGAGTCCTGCAATATTGAATGTCTTAGAGGGTGCATTTAGGATGATGCATCTGTTTTGCATTTTCGCAAAACTTCCTATACTGTGATGTGTTTTTTCATATACAATATCTGCATGTATCTCATCTGAGATGATCAACAGGTCATATCTTATACAGATATCTATGATCTTTTCTAACTCTTCTTTGTCCCAAACCCTGCCTGTGGGATTGTGTGGGGAACAGAGTAGAAAAAGTCTTGCCTCTTTTGCTTTTATTTCAAAATCTTCAAAGTCTATCTCATATTTGCCATTTTTATAGATCAGGGTATTATCAAGAAGTTTTCTCTTTCGATGTTTCACGGAAGATGCAAAAGGAGGATAGATAGGTGACTGTATGAGAATCCCATCACCCTTTTTTGTATAGGCTTCTATCGCAAAATTCATAGAGGGCACTACGCCATAACATGGCACGATCCACTTTGTTTTAATGCTCCAATCAAAACGTTTTTCCATCCATTTCCTGATAGCTTTGTAGTAACGTTCCGGATACACTGTATAGCCGTAAAGAGGATGATCTGCTCGTTTTTTCATGGCATTTTGTACACAGATCGGAGAAGCCAGATCCATATCTGCCACCCATAAAGGAAGCAGATCATCTGTACCAAACTTCTTTATGGCATCATCCAATTTTGTTGTATACGTACCTTTTCTCTCTATAGCTTTAAAATTCATATTCTTATCCATTACTATCGTTTTTGCCATACTGTCATCTCTGCAATGGTATGCTGATGCTTTCTGGCTGTTTCCTGAATAACAAAAGGAATATCTCTTCTGTCTAAGAGTTTAAAATCCCTACCCAATATCTCTTCTAAACCTTGTAGAGTACTTACATTCTCACCATCTCTTTTATAGCCACCTATCCATTTTTCTTTAGGCGTAGACTCCTCTTGCCATGTATATGGCGAAGTCATGATAAACAGTCCACTATCATTAAGGCGTGAAACAAGTGAATCTAAAAACTTTTTAGGGTCATAGAGTCTGTCTATAAGATTGCCTGCAAAGATAAGGTCAAAATCTTTGAAAATAGGTTTCAGGTTACAGGCATCTGCTTGCCAAAAGGCTACTTTTTCACGCTCTTCTTCCAAATTAAAATCTGCAAGATTCACTTCATAAAAGTTTTCAAGTTCACCCTCTGTAGGCATGACGTAACGAAGTATCCCGTTCTCTTTGAGTACTTGGGCTTCCTGTATGAATCTTGCAGAAAAATCCACAGCTGTCACTTCATCAAAACCGCGTGCCAATTCAAAAGAGCTTCTTCCTATGGCACAGCCTATATCAAAAGCTCTACGTTTTGGTTTCTCTTTCATATACTCCAAAGCCATACTTGCACAGATGCTGGGATAATTCTCTACACCCAATCTATTTTCACCCCAGCCAAAATGACAATACTGCGAGATAATGCTGTCTGTGGTATAAGAGTTCGTTGTTACTTTTTCTTCATACTGACTCTGAACATATCTAAAGCCCACATGCTGATAAAAATGTCTCCTAAAACCGTAACGGCTCTTTTGCGTAGCAAGGTTTCCACAACTTACCCATGAACCTCCGTTGATGAGATTATGTTTACCATCAAAAGTCGGTACCGTAAAATCATCATAAATAGGGTGAACTTTAAATCCTTCGAAAGGATAGATAGGCGTACGCGACCACTGCCATACATTACCTACGACATCATAAAATCCACCCTGTTCATAAGTATCTACCGGCACTGAAGAAGCAAAGCCCTCTAAGTTGATATTTGCAGGCGCTTTTCCTTCGGCAATCCATTCCAGATAAGCAGGTACTTTTACTTCATCACGCAGACGTATATACTCATCTTCTGTAGGTAATGTGATAGTTGTGTCCTCTTTTTCACTTAGCCATCTGCAAAATGCTTCTGCTTCCAGATAGTTCACTTCTACAGGCCAGTTAAGCGGCAGATCTATCTCACGGCTTAATGTACGAAATCTATAACCTCTCTTTGCAGCATTATCTTCTATCCAGAACAGAGGATGTTTGGTATGGGTATACTTTTTCCATGAGACACCCTCTTCACACCAAAAATCATCACACTCATAACCACCCTCTTCAACAAAAGCAAGAAACTCTGCATTACTGGCTAAGTATTTAGATGCTTTAAATGCCGGAATATCTGCTTGATGTACACCATACTCATTATCCCATCCGTAGAGTTGTGCATCTCTGTTTTTACCCAGTATCACAGTTCCGGCACTCACATCCAAAAGTTGATTTTTCGGGGCAGTACCAACACTTTCGCACACTTTCCATTTTGTATCTTCTTTGATCATTTTAAAAGGAATTTGACGTAGAAGTACAGAAGAGGTTTCAAGATGGATATTCTCATGTTCTACACCCATTAAGACGATCCACCAAGGGGAATTTTCAGTAATAGGAAGCGTTAATGGAAGTCTGTCTATCAAGTCGGAGACAAGATCATATACTTTATCACGATATGCCTGTGTCTCTTCGAGAGTGGGCCATTCATAATGTTTTTCATTTAAATCATCCCAACTCATTTCATCTACACCCACAGCAAAGATAGATTCTAACTTTGCATCGATACGTTCATCTATGATCTTTGCAAGTTTAAATTTATTAATGAAGAATGTGGCTGTATGCCCGTAGTAAAAAATGATAGGATGCCGTAGAGGATCTGCTTTTTGAAAATAGGCTTTTTCATCTGCTATGAGATCAAAAAGTGACTCATAGCGTTTATAACACTGTTGAAAATAGTCTTTGATCTCTTGACGTTTGAGTTCAGTCTCTGCTCCATGAAGTGTAGGCATATTTATCATTGTTTATCCCTTTAAATACCTACACTAAGTTAAAAGTCTGCTTTCTCTCTAGAACTCTCTACTATAGAGATAATAAGCGTATAAAGATTCGCAATAATCGCCCCTATGACCAATCCTGTAGCAAGTGCATGATTCTCATAAAACTTTAGTGCAAAAAACGCAGGTATCAGGTGCAAGTCCGCAACTAATGAACCTGCCAAGAGTTCTGCCGAAAGTATATTTCTCACACCAATTTTCATAATGGTCGAGATAACATTTACAGACCCTGCAATAAAAAGTGCTACAAGTGATTCTTCATACAAAAACGCTGCAGATGTCGTAAGAGACATCAACGTAAAAAATATATAAAAAACTTTTCCCCATTGCATAATAACTCCTTAAAATTTAATTATATTGTACCATTTTCGTACATTGCTCTCATTTTTTCTTTCTCTTTCTCTCTTTTAAGTTTTTCTGCTTCTTTTTCCCTAAATCCGGAAACAGAGAACCCTAACCACATCAAGACAGGTGATGCAACGAAGATAGATGAGTATGTACCTACAACGATCCCTACAAGCAAGGTGAAAGAAAATCCATGGATGATTTCTCCACCAAAAAGAAAGAGTGACAGAACAACGAAGAATGTTGTTAAAGATGTCAATGTTGTACGTGAAAGCGTACGCGTCACAGACTCATCGATGATCGCACCAAGATCTGGGTCTTTGATGGTTCTTATCCCTTCACGGATACGGTCAAATACAATGATCGTATCATTCAGTGAGTAACCAAGTATGGTTAAGAGTGCTGCTAAAATATCGAGGTTAACTTCTATACCAACAAGCACTATCATCCCCATCGCAATAGTAACATCATGTATGAGTGCCATGACAGAGGCAACCGCAAAACGCCACTCAAATCTAAATGATACGTAGATAAGGATGCCGATGATAGCAAGTATCATAGCCATAAACCCTTTTTCACGTAATTCTGCTCCTACTTTTGCCCCTATCATATCGACACGTCTTACTTCAAGTTTTCCTGTCTCTTTAAGCAGTCCTGATACTTTTTTACCTACATCTTCACCCAAGACTTTTGAACTCATCTTTGTACGTATGACCACTTCACTGTCACTACCAAAATACGTAACGCTTGCACCCTCATAAGCTTTGTCTACACTAATAGCTTCTCTTATTTTGTCAATGGGTGCATTACCTTCATATTTTACTTGTATAAGCGTACCTCCTGCAAAGTCAACTCCAAGGTTAAAACCCTTTGTGAAGATCAAACCCAAAGAAAGCACAAGCACCGCTATGGAGAGCACACCAAAACGTTTACTCTTACTCATCAATGAAAGAGGTTTTTTATATTTAAATATTTCCATTATTTCGCCCCTTCAGATTTAATACCAAACCAGAAGTTTAGTTTTTTCTTATCGAGACGAGGAAGTATCCACTGATAAATACCATGCGTCCCAACAATAGCCGTAAGCATAGATGCAACAATACCGATACCCATAGTGATAGCAAATCCTTTAATAGCTCCCGTTCCGTAAACCACAAGCACAACAGCTGCGATAAGCGTTGTTACATTGGCATCGAAAATAGCCGTAAATGCGTTATTGTAACCATCTTCTATGGACTTTCCTATGGACTTTCCTTTATACAGCAACTCACGTATACGTTCATTGATAATAACATTGGCATCAACTGCCATACCGACGGTGAGGACTATCCCTGCCATACCAGGCAGTGTAAGCGTAGCTCCTGCCAGTGACATGACTGCAAGTATGAGGAAAAGGTTTCCGATAAGTGCCACATTGGCGATCACACCGGCTATACCATAATAAAGTACCATAAAAATAACAACCAAAATAAAACCGAGCATCAGAGCAAGAGAACTCGCCTGAATACTGTCAGCACCTAAACTAGGACCAATAAATCGTTCTGATTCTATCACTACCGGTGCCAACAGTGCACCTGATCTTAATGCTATAGCCAGATCTTGTGCTTCTGCAAATGTAAAATTTCCTGAGATCTGTACACGGCCACCACCGATACGTTCATTGATATTTGGTGCAGAATAGACTCTACTGTCCAACACTACTGCCATACGTTTACCTACATATTTGCCTGTAAAGTCACCAAAAATTTTAGCACCTTGTCCATTAAGCGTAAAATTTATGACCGGTTGATTTTGCTCATCAAATCCTACTTTTGCATCAGTGAGCATAGAACCATCTAAAACAGGAATAGCACGGAGCAAATATTTTTCCGGGGTATTGATATCCGTAAGAATCACATCACCAAAACTTTTTGCTTCTTGCGCACTCATAGTGTTAACTCTGGCAATACGTTCTTCATCTACCGCCATAAGCTGCAGATGTGCTGCACGTTCTATAAGCTTTTTGAGACGATCTTTGTCCTCTTGTGTCTTGATACCTGGTACTTCTACAAGGATCTTATCTTCACCCTGCTTTGCTACTGTAGGTTCTGCAAGTCCAAACTCATTGAGTCTGTTTCTAATGGTGTCGACTGCTTGTTGAATGGCATTTTTTTCAGTACGTATCTTCTCTTCATCTGTCATGACAAGTGTAAACTTAAGTCCATTTTCACTAAGTGATGTGCCCTCTATCTCTTTTTTCAACAGCTCTTTTGCTTTTACGACATCATCTGCATCAAGAAGCTCAAAAGTGATTTGATGATCTTCATTCATACGGAGGTCATCAAAGATGATCTCTTCATCATCAAAGACATATTTCACCGTAGCAGCCATAGACTTAATGCGTGACTCAATAGCAATTTCACTTTTGATCCCAAGAAGCATATGAAGCCCACCTTGAAGGTCAAGCCCTAAAGTGATCTTTTTTCCAGCATCACTTTGCGTCAAAGAAGGTATGGAAAACACCACACCGAAAATGAGTGCAAATGCAAAGATAATAACTCTAAAATTAAGCGTTTTCACCCAACTCAACCTTTTTTGATACAAAAGCTCTGTCTAATTTAACGATAACGTCATCATTTAGCTTGATTTTGATAAACTCTTCTTCAGGTTTAACGATCGTAGCTATCAAACCGCCTGTAGTAACGATCTTGTCACCTTTTACAAGACCTTCGAGCATTGCTGCATGTGTTTTTTGTGCTTTTTGTTGCGGTCTGATAATTAAAAAATAAAAAATCGCAAATAAGATGATGAGTGGTAAAAATGAAGCTAGTCCATTACTGTCCATAAGGAATCCTTTGAATAAAATTAGACAATATTTTAGCACTTTTGAGATAACAAGAGGCTTTTTCATTGCACTTTTAAGCTCAGCCTTCATATATCTCGACTATTGGGGTCTGTCACATCCGATCTTAATGACATTTTTTGGACTTACTTCACTTTATCTACTACTGCAAGAAGAACAAAAAACCTGGTTTTTTTCCGGGGTTTTTATAGGACTTTTTTGGTTTTGGTGGATCAGCGTAAGCTTTAAACACTACAACATGATCTGGGCTATCCCCATAGGATTAATGGTCATTGCTCTCTCATATGGCATACTTTTTTGGCTTATCGCATTTTTAGCTAACAAAATCACTTCTCTACTCCCTACTCCCTACTCCCTACTCTCTTTAACACTCAAAGCCATCGGGATTTTAGTATTAAGCCACATTCACCCTTTCGGCTTCGACTGGCTCAAACCGGAACTCATATTTGTAGAGAGTTATTTAGGTATTGAAAAATGGCAATTTTCTATTATTTTGATCTCTATCACTCTAGCTATTTGGAAAAGACAATTGCTTTACCTTTTTTTAGTACTTCTAGCCTATCAACCTACAACTGTTACCAACTCAACTATACCTACTACCATACAAATAATTACTACCCATACCTCCGTTAAAGACAAATGGAAAGCATCACTCCAGCCTGCACAATTTGATGCCCTTTTTAAAACCATAGACCAGGCCATAGACGCAAACAAAACACTCGTTATCTTACCGGAGTCTGTCTTCCCTGTGTTCGTCAACCGTTCACAAGAACTCATAGACAAACTGCAAGATAGAGCCAAACATATTTCCATTGTTGTGGGTGGACTTTACTGGGATGGCAAAACACCGCGAAACTCTACCTATATCTTCACCAATGGAAAAATCTCTGTAGCCAACAAAGTCGTGCTTGTTCCTTTTGGAGAGAGTAATCCCCTGCCTGATTTTTTAAGTGACTGGGTCAATAAAGTTTTTTATGATGGTGCTGTAGATTATAAGGCAAGTTCTCAGGTTACAGATTACAAAATTGGAGAAGAGACCTACCGAAATGCCATCTGTTTTGAGGCAACAAGCGAGGAACTTTATAAAGGTAGCCCTAAAAATATGATAGTCCTAAGCAATAATGGCTGGTTCACCCCCTCCATAGAACCCACTCAGCAAAAACTTCTGTTACAATACTATAGTAAAAAATACGGTACCACTATTTATCATGCGGTGAATATGTCAGAGTCTTATGTGAT
>JAYEOF010000065.1:0-2270 GCA_034722695.1 Campylobacterota bacterium | reverse complement strand
CTTCCGCCTTCTCCTCTTCTATAATAACATTACTTGCATCATAACCCAACTCTTTAAGTCTCTCTAAGACTGGCGGATGCGTATAGTAAAAGAAGATGACCAAAGGGTGTGACTTTGGAAAGGCTTTATTTTCAGTGATGAGTTTTAAAAGTGCTGAGACCAGATTTTCTTTCCCACCCATTTTTGAACCAAACTCATCTGCTGCATATTCATTATGACGGCTTACATAAGACATGAATGGTGTAAAGACAAAACTCACTAAAGGAAGTAAGAGCATCAATACAGCTATCTGTACACCTGCCTCGGGGATAACACCCATCTGTGTAAACAGTGTATCAGGCAAATGTCCAAAAAGGTAAAAGGAGATAAAAAGCAAAAGCCCCATCATTGCGATATTTTTCCAAATATCACCATGCGAGAAGTGTCCCAACTCATGCCCCAGAACAGCTAAAAGTTCTTTCTTGTTCAACTTTTCAATGAGTGTATCATAAAGTACCACTCTTTTACTCTTACCAAGACCACCAAAAAAAGCATTAAGACGGCTGTCACGCTTAGAGGCATCCATCACAAAAATACCATCACTCTTAAGCCCTGCCTGCTCCATAAGTTTAGTAATGGCATCTCTAAGTTCACCCTCATCCAAAGGGGAGAACTTATTGAAAAGACTCATAAAGAAAGGCATAAGTACATTTGCCATCACTGCGATAGAGAACATAAGTACAAATCCCCATAACCACCACATCTCATACTCACTGATGATCCAAGCGAGGAGTGCAAAAATAGCACCACCAAGTACAATAAACAGTGCTGCTGACTTCAGTGTGTCAAGTATGAACATTTTAGCTGTCATTTTATTGAATCCGAAGGCTTCATCTATCTTAAATGTTTGATAAAGTTGGAATGGAAGGCCTACTATAAAATTCACTATGATAAAACCAAAGAGGAAAAGTACTGCTTGCATGATAGTACCTTCTACCTGTACAACAGAAGCAAGAAGAGCAAACCCTGCCAACACCCACCATACAAACATAAGGTAATCCACAAAAGTCTCAACCAAAGAAAGCTTCTCTTTTGCTACAGCATAGTTTGCTGCTACAAAATATTTTCCTGCAGGCATAAGAACAGGATCTTTTCGTTTTTCATCATTGATATAGCCTATCTGCATAAAAGATATATAAAGTCTCATAAAAGTATAAATTGAATAGAGTGCGAGTATTATTTCTAACATTAAAAATCCTCTTTTGGTTATTTAAATGAAATATATCAAGATGAACTTTATCAAGCCTTAAATAGTAGCCAATTTGATATAATTGCAACAACTAATTCAAAGGATACCTAGTGGCACTCATAGACCTCTTCAACATTAAAAAACAATATGACATAAAACTCTTACTGAATGATGTTGACTTTCATCTTAATGAAGGGGAGAGAGTGACCATAGTGGGACAAAATGGTTGTGGTAAATCTACTCTCATGAAGATCATCATAGGGGAAGAAGACCCTACTGAGGGCAAAAGAGTTATCAATAGTTCTGTTCATATAGAAATGCTTGCACAACAGCCTCACTTTGATCCAAGTCTATCGGTACGTGAAGCTATTTTAAATGAACTTACAGAACTAAAAGAGGCTAAAGATGAATATGAGATGCTTAGTCTTAAAGTAGTAGATAACTTTGAAAATCAGGAGTTACTCAAGAAACTAGACAGGGTCAGCTCTTTTTTGGACCATCATAATGCATGGAACCTAGATGATAAAATAGAACGCGTGATGCAGGAGTTTAAGCTCAAAGCGTATGAGAACCGTCCTGTTGTCTCTCTTTCAGGTGGGGAACAACGCCGTGTCGCTTTGGCATCTCTCATACTTAAAAAACCTGATGTACTTTTACTTGATGAACCTACCAACCACCTTGATGTCTATATGGTGGAGTTTTTAGAGGAGATATTACTCAAGGAAAACTTTACACTGCTTTTCATCTCCCATGACAGACACTTCATAGATACCATCGCTACACGGGTTTTGGAAGTAGACAACCAGGAGCTTGTAAGTTACACCGGTGGCTACATGGCGTACCTGGAGCAAAAAGAGGCTCGTATGCATGCCATGAAAAAGGGTCATGAAAACCTGCTAAGACTTCTTAAACAGGAGGAGGCATGGTTGGGCAAAGGGGTAAAAGCCAGAGAGAAACGTAACCAGGGACGTAAAAAACGTGTCTTTGAACTACGTGAAGAGGCTAAACACAATCCTACACTGATACGCAAGATGATGGTAGA
>JAYEOF010000064.1:0-2273 GCA_034722695.1 Campylobacterota bacterium | reverse complement strand
TGGATATATTACCAGAGCATCTCTTTCTTAAGCAACTGCCTATTTTTTTTGAATATAGAGTGCATATCATGTAGAATATGCCTCAGGATATCGATCGTATCGGTGGCAAAAGCACCTTTATTGAGCATCACGCACTCTGCCCGTCCACCCATTGCTGCATCAGTCACTTCTGCGCGGCTTGGCAGGTTATTTTTCATCTGACTCTCAAGTACCTGTGTCGCCCATATGACAGGCATATGCGCTGCACTACAGATGTCTAACAATGCTTCCTGTATAGAACCCATATTTTTAAACCCTACTTCTATTGCCAGATCACCCCGGGCAATCATTACACCACTCTTTTTACACGTAAGAAGCTGCTCTAGGATCTCCGGCATGTTGGCAATTGCCTGTTTGGTTTCGATCTTTGCAATGATCCCGATATCATCGCAACCGTTCTGTATCAGTAAGTTCTGAAGATCACGTACATCTTTGGCATTTTGACAAAACGAGATACTCAAATGATCGGCAAAATCTATAACAGAAAGCATATTTTCACGATCTCTTTTAGTCAACGCTGCCGTCTTAATATAAGTATCGGGGAAATTAATACCCTTCTCCTCTTTTAAAAGTGTTCCATTGACTTTTGCAAGCGTCACTTTGCAGATAATAGAATGATCACTCTTTTCAATCACTTCCAAACCGATTTTACCATCATCAATAAAGACTTGTTCACCGATTTTTATATGAGATATTATACCCTGAAAACTACAACTTATCAGTGCCGATTTAAGAACATTTTTATTTTCATCAAAAAGCACCGATCTTCCTTCCACATCGCGTTCAGTTATCACCAGAAGATCACCTTTAAACAGACGGATAGGATCAATTTGTCTTTCAATATTCAAGATACTTCCCTGATTGTGATTGTAGTGGAGTTTTGCAGATTCATTTAGATAGATTTTTTTGTTGATCACACCTGTAGCATATTCATCGTGTATCTCTGAAATAGTAATAAGCGCTTTTTTTCTATTGCTGTCAACTACTCTAAAAGAATATTCTTTATTTAACTTTTTGAAAAACTTCTTTTCTACAGTAATACGTGCAGGTATCTTTTTCTGAGTTCGTGGATCAATAGTCTCAGCCCTTGTAGTTATCATCTCTCCAGAAAAGATATGTACCTCTTTCTCGCGCTTATTGCTCCCCATTACAACTGGTAGATCAAGCCTCCTTATCTTTCCGGTTCGAATCTTCGGACCAGCAAGATCAACAAAAATTTTTACTTTATTCTTTTTATCACGCTCTGTATTGATACTGGAAATTACCTCTGCCATCATCTTCCATGTAGCAGGCGAATCATGAGCCGTATTGATTCTAAAAACATTGACGCCTGAATTGGCCAACTTTTGAATCAGCTCACCCTCGTTGTCAGCTGCATATGACGGCAGTGTCACCATAATGGCCGTACTCTGTTTACTCAACTTTTCACTTACTTTGCCTCCAAAGAGTGCCTTGCTGTTTCCGGAAGACAACTCAATGGCTTCTGGAATGGTAAGATGATGAAAAGAAGCCATCTCTTCTGCACTAAGTTCATCACGACAAAGTGAACTACTTATCTGGTCATAGAGTGTATCAATACTTCCTGCTACATGAGCATAGGATCTTCCCAAAGACGATAGTGACATCACAAACAGTTTCTCCTGTAATTTTGTCCTGTCTTTACTGCGCAAGATCAGATACTGCTTTAAATTCAACAGGCTTTGGTATCGTGGATGATCCGGTTCGATCTCATCCCTTGCTATTAATAACTCAGCTCTAATACTGTCTATTTCCTGCCATGAAGATTCCATTAACTTCTTATCTAACATACACTTTTCCTTAACCGTTAATTCCAGGTATCCACATTGTGGCAAACCATAAAAATGAGAAAAACCCAATCACATCAACCAAAGTAATGACGATGACTGAACTGGCGATCGCCGGGTCGATCTTCACAACTTTCAGCGCAAGCGGTACATACGCTCCCAATATCCCTGCAAAGACAAAAGTAACAAACATAGATGCTGCCATGACTCCGCCAAGATACCACGAGGAGAACCAGACATAAGATATGATCGCTGCCAGGACAGCAAAAAACATGCCATTGAAAAATGCGATCTTTACTTCTTTAAAAAGTGCAGGAGCGGCATCTCCCCAGCTGATATTCCCCAGAGCCATTTGCCGTACGATCACCGTTAAGGTCTGCATGGAAGCTGTACCTGCCATATTGGCAACGATCGGCATTAACACAGCCA
>JAYEOF010000063.1:0-2286 GCA_034722695.1 Campylobacterota bacterium | reverse complement strand
GCAGAAATACTTGATCTAAAACAATATAAAGAAGATCAAGCCGGTGCCTATATGCAGTTAGAGGTTTTTACTGCGTATGAGGATGAAAATGTACATGATGTCATCAGGCGTTTTGCTGCACTTCGTGAAGAAAATGAACTTGAAAATGTACACAATCTTTTTATTACGGAGAGTGATGGAAAGCTAAAACATGTTATCGGACTGGACGATCTTCTTGTTTTTGATTTTACTAAGAGCTTTAAAGAGATCATCAGCTTACGCAAGGAAAATTTTAAATCTAAAACAGCTTTATCTACAGAAGATATACATGATGTCATCCACTATTTTGAAGAGTTTGACCTTAGTGTCATACCGGTTGTAAATGCTGAAGGTATACTAGTGGGACGAATCACCTCCGATGATGTGTATGACATTATGAATGAACATGCCACGGAGCAAATGTATCATCTTGCCGGTGTCGATGATGATGCCGAAGAGGACAAAGCCATACTTAAAGCGGGTAAAAAACGGGCATTTTGGCTTGCTATTAATCTTATTACTGCCATTTTGGCATCACTTGTGATCAGCCAATTTCAGGATTCACTTCAAAGTTTAGTAGCACTTGCTGTATTGATGCCGATAGTTGCATCGATGGGTGGTAATGCAGGAACACAAAGTTTAACGGTAGTTGTCCGACAGTTGGCATTGGGTGACATTGCGCAAAAAGATGCGATGCGCACCATCAAAAAAGAGTTACTGATCGCTGCTAGTAACGGGCTGATCTTTTCATTACTCATGGGTGCTATTGCGTCCCTTTGGTTCGATACATGGATGCTTGGTGTAGTGATTGCCCTTTCAATGGTGATCAACCTTTTAGCTGCAGGCTTTTTCGGTGCAGCTGTTCCCCTAATGCTTAAAAGATTCAAGATCGATCCTGCTATTGGAAGTACGGTCATTTTAACCACGATAACAGATGTAGTTGGATTTTTAAGCTTTCTTGGCCTAGCAACAGTTATGTTGTTATAGAAAAATATAAGAGACCTATAACATCATTAATGAAAGAGAGTAGAAACTGCTTTGCCTACCGTCAGCATGACTGACACTATTTTAACAAAAAGGAAGATAGATGACTGATACACTAGAACAGTTAAAACCATACAGTATTGACATGATTCATGATAAAACACAAATTTCACCACAAAATATTGAAGCACTGCTAGAACACGACTTCTCAGCCTTTCCAAGAGTAAGATTTCTAGGTTTCGTTTCCATCGTGGAACGTGAGTTTCATGTTGATTTGAGTGACTATAAAGAGGAATATCTTTCTTCTTGATTATCCTGTTAATTTCTTTTACTTAAATTCTCATAACGTTTATACATCTCTTCTGCATGAAAAGTAGCTGTCTCAAGAAATGCTGCTGCATCTTCAGGATTCATACTCTCAACCATTTTGAATCGTGCTTCATTATACATATACTCTTTCACAGGAATCTTAGGTCCTTTATAATCCAACTTCATCGGATTATCAAGTTCAGGGTTATATCTGAATGTTGGCCAAAGACCACACTCAACTGCCAGCTTTTGCTGATCCATACCATGTTTTAGATCATACCCATGTGCGATACAATGCGAATAAGCGATGATTAGTGATGGTCCGTCATACTTTTCTGCCTCCATAAATGCTTTTACTGTCTGAGTATCACTTGCACCCATCGCCACACGTGCTACATAGACATTGCCGTAGGGGATGGCCATCAATGCAAGATCTTTTGGCAATTGTGCTTTTCCACCTGAAGCAAATTTAGCAACTGCGCCCGTAGGGGTAGCCTTGGATTGTTGACCGCCTGTATTAGAATAAACCTGGGTATCGAGTACCAAAATATTGACATTTTTACCACTTGCAAGCACATGGTCAAGCCCACCGTAACCGATATCATAAGCCCAGCCGTCACCACCGATGATCCAGACCGATTTTTTCACCAGATAATCCGCGAGTGTTAAAAGATCTTTGGCATCATCACTTTGAAGGCTGTTCAATTGTTCTTTAAGCTCTTCAACACGTTTACGCTGTTCAAATATATCAGCTTCGTTATGCTGGTCGGCATTAAAAATGGCTTCTGAGAGTTTAGGGTCTATGTGATCACTGAGTTTTTGCAGCAGTTCTTTTGCCTGTACCTCATGTTTGTCTATCGTCAGTCTGAAGCCAAGGCCAAACTCAGCATTGTCTTCAAAAAGTGAATTTGACCATGCAGGTCCGCGTCCTTCATGGTTTTTAGCCCAAGGCGTTGTTGGCAGATTACCACCGTA
>JAYEOF010000062.1:0-2288 GCA_034722695.1 Campylobacterota bacterium | reverse complement strand
GTCGCTAATAAACCCCCGAGTGGCCGTTCTGTTTAAAAGTCGGCTCTAAAAAGCTAACAGATGCAGGAGAGAGTCTCTCTTTAGGGGGCAATTTCTCGTATGGCTAACCACACTCAAACGAAAATGTCCACACACCAAGCGACTACATGTCCCACTAAAATTAATGTTGAACCCCATATACAGTAATCGAACCACTTAGGTTAGATTTATTATAACCTATTTGGAGTTAGAAATGAATAAGGTACACTCTAAAATGAAGAATTCACTATCTCATTTGCTTTTTCTATACATGAGGATATAAGTGGTGTATCTGCCACTACATACTCTGCATTAGCAGGCAGGTGTACTTTTGTAGCTTTGCCTATGACCACAGCAGTATAGCTTTCATCCCACTCAAAATTCTTTAGAAAGCAATGAATGGTCGAGGGAGAAGTAAAGATAATAATAGCACTTTTTGAAGGCTTTTCCTCAGCGGAATATTGGATACAAGATGTTTTATAAATGATTTGTTCTTGAAGTTCTATTCCCTCTTTCTCCAAAAAACCTTTAGAGTCAAAAGATATCTCTTTTGGACGCAGATAAAGTAGTTTTTTGTCTCTAAAAAACTGTGCTATATCTTGGCTTAATGTTTCTCCGTAAAAAGATTTTGGATGATAAATAACCTTGCCCCCTAAATCCTCTATCTGCTTTTTAGTTGCAGCCCCTATTGCTATAGATGGATAATTTTTCCAAGAGACGTCTATCATTTCAGCTGTAATTACAGCTTGCTTAGAAGTAAATATTAAGGTGTCACTATGAGAAAAATCTATAGATTTAGCAGTAACAGTAAAGTCGATCATCGGTAGCGCTATCGTTCCCTCTTTAGGTGTAGGCGATAAAAGATAGATAGCTTTTGACATTAGTCTTCTTTGTTGATTTCTGCTAAAGACTTCCCGTGCAACATTGCTATATTAACATCTTCATCATCATAAGGGTCAAAATGCGGGGTAATGATCCACCGTTTTCTCTTCTCCAATGCCATCATTTGATCTTCTACTTCATCTGCTATACGGTGTGCCTCCAGCAAAAGCATATTGGGACGCAGTACCATATGAAATTCAACAAAGTTGGTTGTACCGTCTGTACGTGTTTTGAGCCAGTGATAACTTGTAACCTCAGGATGATTAGAGATGATCTCCCCGATCTTCGCTACCACATCCCCATCTAAAGATTTATCAAGAAGGATCTCTATACCTTCCACAATGATCTCATAGGCAGAGTAGATAATATATACCCCAATCCCTAAACCAAAAATAGCATCTATACTGTCCAACCCCGTGAAAGAAACAAGACCCAAGGCTACCAGTACTGCGGCATTAGACCAAAGGTCTGTTTTATAATGCAGAGCATCTGCTTTAATAACAAGATTATCTGTTTTTTCTGCTACTTTGAGTAGATACTGTACTAAAAAATAAGTGACTATGATGGAAAACACCATTGCAAAAATAGATGGTGTAAGCAGCGTAGTCACAGTGCCTTCATCCAGTTTTTTAAGTGCCACATAAATAATATAAATACCAGAAATAGTGATCACCGTACCCTCTATCACCGCTGCGATCGCCTGTATCTTTCCTTTCCCGTACTGATATTCGGCATCCGGATCTTCTTCTGATTTTTTAATAGCAAAGAAGTTAAAGATAGAGACTGCCATATCGAGCAATGAATCTATAGCTGATGCCAGTACAGCTACTGAACCGCTGGCAATACCAATGATGAGTTTTACAAATACAAGTACTGTGGCTACAGAACTTGATACGATAGTTGCTTTTTTTTGTGGTGACATTTGTGTTTTCAAGAAAAATCCTGTAAATATATTTGGAAGATTATAACAATTTGAAGATTAAATATCGCGTAGGGTGGGATTTCCCACCTTTTACAAAATCAAATATTGATCTAATGCAGATTTTCTTTTGCACGGTGGATAAATCCACCCTACGCGATCTGTACTATATCGCTTTTGTAGCTAAGCTTGCCACTCTCTGTGCAAATGCACCTTTATCTTTAGGCTCTAGTCCTTCAGAAATTTTTGCTGAATCCAAAAGTATCCATGAGATATCTGCAAACAGACTCTCATCACTTAAAGCATCAAGCTTTTTGATCATTTCATGTTCAGGATTTATCTCTAAGATAAGAGGAGTCTCTGGTATCTCTTGTCCCATTTGTGCAAACATTGCCGCCATCCCGGCCATAGGATCAGAAGGATCTTTCAGTACACATGATGGACTTGAAGTCAGTCTTGTAGAAGTTTT
>JAYEOF010000061.1:0-10029 GCA_034722695.1 Campylobacterota bacterium | reverse complement strand
AGTTTCACGCATTCTAAGTTCCTTGGGCCATTCTGTCCAAGGACGGTTATCATGATGGGATTTTAGAGCGAAAAAAAGCACAAAATCTTCCAACCATGCAGATTCTTTCTCACAAAAGGTATGAAACGGTTCTGCCAGTATATGGTTCGGTCGAAGTTTAAAATGCAAATAAGCCTTTTTTAACAACTTAAGTTTATAAGGAATAACACTCTCATATGCTACACATGTCTGGTCAAATTCCGGCGCTTCGATCTCTTTTGCAGAAAGCAGATCGTCTTCAACCAGCAGTTCGGGACTGATAAGCATAGGGTTTCCGCCGAAAGCAGAAAGCGTCTGATAAGGAGAGTCTCCGTAACCCGTTGGTCCTAACGGAAGCATTTGCCAAAATGTCTGACCGGAACGCTCCAGAAAATCGATAAATCGATACGCAGAAGAACCTAGATCCCCTATGCCATATATAGTTGGAAGCGATGTGGGATGCAAAAGAATTCCACTGGTACGTTTTTGGCTCATAATAACCTTTTTATAACTGTATTTTATCTATCCGTATAGAGCTTGAGATAGCTTTTGGCACTCTCTTCAAAAGAGACATCACAATGCATATTGGCTTTGGAAATTTTTAAAAATTGCTTCGTGGATGCAAAGAGTTTCAATGAACGCTTGACCGATCTTACAATAGCATTACTGTTTAATGTGCTCAGTATGATACCCTGACCGCAAATAGATCCATCTGTACCGTCAATATCACGAACCGTATCATGCAATCCGCCTACATCATTGACAATTGGTATCGTACTATAACGCAGGGAAATTAACTGATTGAGTCCACAAGGCTCAAAACGTGAAGGCATCAGAAGAAAATCAGCAGCAGCATACATTTGGTGCGATAAAGATTCATCATAGCCAAAGAGGATCGAAACATTGTCATAATTTTCACTTACACGCTTCAATGCTTCAGCCATTGCTTCATCACCTTCTCCCAAAATAGCAATATTACACTGCATAGTTAATAGTTTCGGCAACGCTTCTATAATGATATCAAGCCCTTTTTGCTCTGTAAAGCGTCCGATGAAGACTATCAGCGGTTTCTCTGCATCTGTCAGTCCATGTGCTTCGCAAAACAGAATTTTATTCCTTTTTTTATTTGCAAGTTTTACCGGTCCGTAGTTTTTTGGCAGCGCAGGATCGATCAAAGGATCAAAAAGAACTGTATCGATACCATTGAGAATACCATGAAGTTTAGATGAATGAACCTGTAAAAATCCCTCAAGTCCACAACCAAATTCAGGCAGAAGGATCTCTTTTGCATAGGTTGGACTTACTGTTGTCACTACATCACTATAGGCGATACCTGCTTTCATACAGCTCATCTCTCCCCAAAATTCAATCCCATCTGGAGTAAAATAGTGCTCTCTCAATCCTAAACGCTCTACACTCTCCCTTGGAAAAAGTCCCTGAAAAGCCAGATTATGTATGGTAAAAACAACAGGTAGTTCAGGGAGTACCTCTTTTGCCCAGAGTGCTGCCAATGCAGTGTGCCAATCGTTAAGATGCAGCACATCGATCTCAAACATTTGTGCCAAAATAACCACTGTTTTGGAAAAAATACCAAAACGAATATCATTGGAGAGATAATCACTGTTTTTATTCCCATAGGGAGTGATACAGTGGCATAAAGTCGCTTCATATACAAAAAGTGTACGCACCCCCTGGTTCATTCCCTCAAAGAGTGAAACCTCGTAAATATCTTTGCCAAGTGTGATCTGGAAAGACTCATTCATAGCTGTCAGGGCAAACTTTTCCCGGTCTATAAAATCATAGAGCGGCATGACTGACAGTACATCTATCTGTTTTGCCAAAGTAGCAGGCAGCGCTTGCGATACATCGGCCAATCCTCCGGTTTTAGCATAAGGAAAAATTTCCGCAGCGGCAAAAAGCAGCTTCATCTAAATTTTTGTCTCACGTAGAAGCTTTGCTGCCTCTTCCGGTTCTACCGGATTGATTATCATCCCGGTAGAGAGCTCAAACCCTCCCAGTCGATAGATGCGCGGTATAATACGGATCGTAAAACGGAAAAATTGTTTCACATGGGGGAAATAGGGAGCATTTTCAAAATTGGCATTGAGTGGAGCCAAACGAAAAGCCAAATTAAAATCAAATTTTCCAAGCTGAACATCAAGACGCATAAAAACCTCTTTTAACAGATCTGCAAGATCTAACATATCATCCCGATTGAGTTCATCAAGGTTGGTCAATGCTTTCCTTGGAGCGATAATCACTTCAAAAGGGAAAGCAGACGCATAGGGACAATACGCTGTAAAGTCTTCTTTCTCAGAGATAATTCTCACTTTTGACAGGCGTTCATTTTCCAAAATATCTTCCACCTTGCTACGCCCATGTCTTCGATAATACTGTATATGCCTTTCCAGAAGATTCAATTCATTGGTTGGGGTGATGGGAAGAGCGATTATCTGGGTATGAGGATGTTGCTGCGTTGCACCCGCATGTTCACCCTGATTTTTGAATATACTGGTATGTATAAGTCGATCATCCTGACGCAGATCTGCAATACGAGCAGCAATTGTACAAAGCCAGTCTCTGATCTCTACTGCATCAAGGTCTGCCATCCTACTCTCATGGCGCGGGGTATCGATCACGATTTCATGGGCTCCCACACCGGGTACGGATTCAAACATGCCGGTAAGTTTAGAGTGATCTTCTATCTCAACCTGAACTGCCTTATAGAGGTTGGGAACTACACGTACATTCCAGTTATTTTCATTTTCTCCATTCTCTCTCACGGCATGGATCTCCGGTGGGGTCATAGATTCGTTGCCCTCACAGAATGGGCAAGTCTTCAAAGTAGACTTTGTAAGAGTGGCAGCAAGTGTATCTGGTCGACGCATACGCTCCGGTGCAATTAATACATATTGGCTATGCAGCCTGTCACGACGGATTTCAGACATTTTTATTTCCTCTCTTACCTATACTTAATTTTGCTCAACAATAGCATTAGACAAACCAGTTTTCATCATAAGTTGCATCCAGTGCAATCTCAAGTTCACCAAATCCCGGAAGCGTTTGAATAATGATACCTTCACGTTCAATCTCAAAACGCAGCTGTACATCCTGGGTATCCACTTCATTAAAATCAAGACTGATTTCAAGCCATGAATCACAGGCTACCTGTAATTTTATTTGCTTTGATTCCATTGTCGAACTTTTTGTTCTGAACAATGGTAACATTGAAATTTCAAATCGCGTATCAAACGGTTCTATCGTGATATATAGCTTCTCGCAGTGCTGTAAAGCTTCCATATCACCTTCAAAGGCACAATAGACCACTTTCTCATTTTGTCCGAAACGGATACGCTCTATCGGTCCGCGTTTTCTATCCATAGTTGAAAAAAGTTTTGTCTCATCAACGATCCCACAACCGACCCATTCAAAAAATGAGTTATGCCCACCATCAATAAGAGGCTGTATAGGAAACTTGGGTTGCAATAGAAAATCTTCCCCGCTACGATTGGTAATGATCGGTATATAGAGATCATTGGGAGGCGATATCTGCATGAGTAGATAAATATTGATAAGACGAGACCGAAAGAGTTCGTCAAATTCGATGGAGAACTCAGTTATATGGTCATCTCCATACCACCAGAACCAATCTGAACACTCTGCTGCCAGAAAATGTTGCAGAATCCTCGCTTTTGTATCTTCGTCAAGCCCTTCCTTATGATGTTCATAATCACGTCGGGTCATATAGATGAGTTCCCATCCTCTGGTCTTTTCAGGATGGCCTACCCATGTGTTGAATTCACCATGTATCCAACTCCCTGCTGCGAGATGCGGCAGTTCTCTGGCATTTTGCTCTGCAATCGTATCCATCCCGATCATCTCACACCACTCTGTCTTTGCAAGTTTAGTATAAAGTGCATCAAAAAAATCAAAGGCATTATTATGATAAAATTCCCAAGCATTCTCTCCGTCAAGAATGACGAAAACCGTACGATCTTTTCCGCCCCCAGCAATCGGATATAGCGTAGAAACAAAATGATCGGCAGCACGTTCTGCTGCCCAAAAACGGTAAGTAAATCCGATGAGATCACTCAATCCATGATCACGAAAACCCATTGTCACTCCATTATGCTTATAGGAGTGGTAGAGGGCATCACGATGTTCTGATCCTAAAGATTTAAACAGGATCGCTTCATCTGTTGCGATCCATTTTAGTCCGGCATCACGGTAGAGAGCAACACTCCGTTCATCAACCGCACCTTCTGCAGGCCAGAATCCTATGGCATCATGACCAAAAGTCGTCTTATAGAGTGCCTGTGCCTGTGAAATTTGAAGTTTTGCATCTTCATTCAGCGATAATGGATGCTCAGGGATATTAGTACCCGGATGGGCACTCACTGCATTTTCCATATCAATAAGTAGTGGTAAAATAGGATGATTAAGCGGTGTTGTAGAGAGAGAAATTGTTCCCTCGCGCTGTAGTATTGCATAGTAAGGAAAGATCGTTTTGATGAAATCACCAAGGGTCTTCAGTAGTTCATGCTTTTGTTCACAGTTAAATCCGCTAACTGATGTTAGCATCTTTTTGACTATATCGTTGTGTGTTCGAAGATAGACACCGCACCATGCGAGAATGAACCAAACTTCCATATCACAGAGTGCATCATCATCCAGCTGCTCCATATGATAAAGCTGTCGATAGGGCTCTATCGGTTCGATCATGGTTTCATACGGCCCGCTTTTACACATCTTGATCATCCACTGACGATCTGTTTCATTCAGTTCCGACGGGTGCTTCATCCATAAAGTGAAAAAACGATCATTTGAGACGATGTCTTCACTGTAGAGTTGTATCTGTTCTATCAGCGGAGGAGTAATATTGAATGTAGCCTTCAATCCACTATGACGCGCAAGCATCCAAGGCATATCATAATAGTCTTTAATTGCATGCAGAAAAACCCACGGCATCTGCATGATACCGGAAGCATTACGATAGTCGGGCTGGTGCATATGCCACAAGAAAGCCAGTTGCATTATTCTACTTTGCCCAGCTTTCTATTTTTGTTTTATACTGATCATAGATCGATTTTCCTCTCTCTTCATCAGTTGCCTGAATGTAGAGATTGAGATGGTCACTGTACTGATCCGGTATCATTAATATCCAGTCGGTTTCATTGAGCCAGATCTTAACACCGTCAGCCGTGGAGGAACGCTTATCTCTTGCATCTTCAAGGAATTTACGCATCATTTTTCCCTTGAGCGCTTGTGCACACTCTATCGCTGTATGGGTATGATAGAAGTTTTCCGTACGGGTGACAAGATCAGAGAGTTTCAGCTCATATTTAACCACCATCTCCAAAATCTTGAGTGCCGCATACATAGAGTCTCTATAGAGAGAGAACTCGGTAAAAGCAAAGTTTCCATCAGCTGTAGCGATCAAGTCATACTGCTTCAGTTGTTCTGCTGTAAAGTCTGCATATTTGCCATACTCCACATCAAGATGTTCAAAAGTGACCATATCCGGAGCCCACGTAGGCAGAAAGATACATTTTTTAACCCCTTGTGCGGCAGCATCAATATCCATAAGTGCCAGAACGACCAATAGGGAATCCTGTTTTGAGAGTATTGTTCCTTTGTCACAAACAATTTCCAGACGCTGTCCAAAAGGATAAAGAAGGAATCCGGCATCGAGTTCCAGACTTTTAACGATCTTCTCCATGTCGTCCACAGAGTGTTTGTGCAGAGATTTGAAATTGGAAAGACGCTGAGCATCATAGAAGCCGTTAAAAATGACATTCTCAATTTTGAGATCATTGAGCACATGAGGGAAAACTTCACTCGCTGAACCATGCATCATATCTACTGCGATCCGACAGTCTACACAAGAGAACAGTCTCTTTTGGAAACTCTCTTCCATAGCTTTTTTGTAGTCGCCACACTCCTCAATACGGTGAGATTCCGTTACTCTCCCAATATCGCTGAAGTCTACTCTTCTGAAAGTCTCTTTAAAGAAAGCTTTTTCAATTTTCTTGGCAAGATCATTGTTGATACGAAGTGCTTCATCATTGTAAAATGTAACTACAGTACTGCTTGTATCATTTCTAACTTGCCTGAAGAAAACACCTGCAATATAGTCTGGATGGCTAGCCAGATCAAAACGCATCACTGAGGAAGGCATACTTTTGAGGTCAACGATATTGATACCTGCTGCGAGCATTCCTCCCACAAAAGCCCTCTTGAGCATTCGTGAACTTTTATGGTGATCTCTGGCTACCAGAACGGTACTTCCTACAGGAAGCTGTACGCCAAAAGCCTCAGCCAGTTTACTGGACATTTCACAGGAAAACTCAACATTGGATTTTCCTATGACCATACCATTTTCAAAGATAGAGTTTTTGTATTTACTCCCCAAGATAACATTGCTGCTGACGATAGAGGCAGATTCGATCTTCTTGTCTGGCCAGATGGTAACATCTTTTTCTACGGTTACCAATTCTCCGATTTCACAACCCTCTGCCAGGATGATCCCTGCCGTCATTTTGGTATTTTTATCGATGATATTATTGTTGCAGATCACACCATTATCGATCTTTGTGCCTTTGCCGATGGAGACGTTTTCCCAAATAACAGAGTTGCTGATTTTGGCATCTTCACCTATAGTACCATTGTCTGAAATGACGACATTTTTGAGTTTTGTTCTTTTGCCGATCGTGACATTTTGACCCAAAACAACTTTTCCGATGATCTCTACAGATTCATCGAGTTCATAAGGCTCAGCACTGTAGAGTTCACCATCAGGATATTTGACCATATTTCCGGGCATATTAAACTCAACCCGTCCACTCATGATATCTTCATGTACCTCTCTATAGCTATCCGGATTCCCCACATCTCTCCAGTACCCCTGTGCATTTCCGGCGATCAATTCAACACCTTCTTCCATAAGCAGAGGGAAGAGATCTTTGGCAAAGTCAAAATCCTCTCCTTTGGGGATATAGTCTAGGATCTCCGGTTCTATGATATAGATACCCGTATTGATTGTATCACTGAAAACTTCTCCCCAACTTGGCTTTTCAAGGAATTTTTCGATCCTGCCTTCGTTATTGGCGATGACGACACCAAATTCCAGAGGATTCTCAACCGATGTCAGGGTAATTGTGAGCTTGGATTTTTTCTGCTCATGGTAGTCAAATATTTTCTGAAAATCGAAGTCTGTTACCAAGTCCCCACTGATAATGATAAAGTTATCATCACCGATAAGATCCTGTGCCAGTTTGACAGCGCCCGCTGTACCGTAATCATCATCAGGCACAACATAAGTAATATTCATACCAAATTCACTGCCGTCACCAAAATAGTCCTGGATCACTTCAGGTTTAAAGTAGAGAAGGACAATAAAGTCTGTGATCCCCAGATCCCTGAGGGTCATCATTGTATTTTCCATCATCGGACGGTTCACAACTGGTAACATTGGTTTAGGTCTTGAGTTTGTAAGTGGCTGAATTCGTGATCCGAATCCTCCTGCCATGACTACTGCTTTCATAATTCACATCTCCCTTTTTAATGATTAAAACATATAAGCTTTATTGATAAATATCTTTTTAATATACAATACTATTATATATCAAAACATGTCAATATGTATTAAAAAACCTTGAATCTATATCAAAGTCTTTGGGAGTGTGAAATTTAGTAAAAAACTTAGCTGGTTAAAGCTAAGTTTTTAAAGTTCCAATAGTGAATTATGTGAATCGAAAGGTGATTCTATGCATCCAAGTTCATCATCACATCGCCATTCCTGACCGTTGACACGATAACCAAACTGGTAATTCGCATCTGTTTTAATCACTTTAGTAATATAGAATTCACCGCTTTTTTTTACTTTCATCGGTTCATTTTCCCAATCGTTCCACTCACCCGAGATCTCTACACTTTCTCCCTCAGTTGATGGCAATGTGAAAGTCACCCAAGCCTTGTTCCCTTTTTTTGTAATCTTTATCATGTAATACTCCTTTTTTTATTTACCCAAATTATACACTAGGATTATGAAAATATCGTTTATATTTTCTATTTGTTTATTTCAGAAATTAGTTTAATCTAGCAAACTGACTGCATCAAGAAAGCGCTGAGGCAATTTGTATTGGTTAGAAACAACCTCTTTGATCTCTATCAGTTTGAATTCACCTTTTTGATAGGCAACCATTTTATTTGAATTTTTATGTGCCAAAAGATGATTAACAGCGGTAATAGTAAAATCAAATGCCATAAGCCGGTCATGTACTGTCGGATTCCCACCACGCTGAATATGTCCTAAAATACTGACACGTGTCTCCAGTCCGATTGTATCTTGAAGCCATTTGTGCACTTCACCGGTCTGCTTTGTTCCTTCTGCAACAATTGCCAGAACATAGTTGCGTCCGGACTCTACTTCTTCACGCAGTCGTTGTCCAACTTTCTCATACTCAAATTTTGCTTCGGGTATGACACAGACTTCTGCACCGCTGATCATCGCTGATATAATTGCCAGGTATCCACAATCCCGTCCCATCACTTCAATAAGAAAAGCACGGTTAAAGGAGGATGCTGTATCGCGGATCTTATCAAGTGCATCACGTATAACATTGAGTGCGGTATCTGAACCTAAACAGTATTCTGTACCATAGATATCATTATCGATCGTAGAGGGAATACCGACAAAATTGAGATCAAACTCTGAACTGAACTTCTCCATAGCACGAAATGAACCATCGCCACCCAGGACGATCAGTCCTGTGATATCATGCTCTTTAAGATTGTTATAGGCCTTAAGACGATGTTCATACTCAAAAAAACGTTTAGAGCGTGAGGAACGGATGATCGTACCGCCACGATGCAGGATACCTGCAACATGACGATGTTCAACCGACTTGATCCTATTATCGATCAAACCTTCAAGTCCATCATAGATCAAATAGGGTTTTTCTCCCATTTTATAAGCATAATCAACAAATTTTTTGATTGCAGGATTCATTCCCGGTGCATCACCACCGGATGACATAATTGCTAACGCCATTACAACTCCTCTTCTTTTTTTCGATCTAAATTGGCAAAACCGGGTAATATTTTACCCTCAAGCAATTCGAGACTTGCCCCGCCGCCGGTAGAGATAAAGCTGAAATTATCTGCTTCTCCTGTTTTGTCCACTGCATCTGCTGTGTCACCACCACCTACTATAGTGTAGGCATACGTGTCAGCAATGGCATTGGCAAGTTTGTAGGTACCTTTTGAAAATCTTGGAATTTCATAAATCCCCATTGGCCCGTTCCAGATAATAGTATTGGAGAGGTCAACAGCTTCACTAAAGAGCTTCACAGTAGCCGGTCCGATATCAACTGCCTGAAATCCTTCAAGCACATCCTGTGCAGGTACTACTTTAATATCTACCGGTGCATCTATGGAATCTGTAATAACAAGATCAACAGGCAAATAGATCTTAACCCCATTTTGTTTGGCCTGTTCTAAGACATGACGTGCAGTTTCGATATACTCTTCTTCATAAAGAGAATTCTGCATATCATAATCCAGTGCTTTGAGAAAAGTATTACTCATGGCACCACCAATGATCAGTTTGTCAATTTTTTGAAGTACCTCTTTGAGCAAGGTGATCTTGGATGAAATTTTTGCACCACCAACAACCAGTGCAATAGGACGTATCGGATTCTCCAATGCTTTTGAAAAAGCTTCTATTTCACGTATCATCAGGAAGCCCGCTACTTTGGTATCGACAAATTCTGTAATACCATAGGTAGAAGCATGCATACGGTGAGATGTACCAAAAGCATCATTTACATAAACATCACAGATAGAAGCCAGTCTTTTTGAAAGCTCAGGATCGTTCTTTTTTTCGCCTTCTTGAAATCGAATATTCTCTAGTAGAAAAACCCGTTCAAGTGAGCAGGTGGCTATCTCATCTTTTGATGAATCAAAGTCCTCAATGAATTCTACTTTTCTCTGAAGCAGTCTTTCAAGACG
>JAYEOF010000060.1:0-2293 GCA_034722695.1 Campylobacterota bacterium | reverse complement strand
ATTCCAACCATAATTATTGCCTTGTTTTTGTAGAATTATTTGATTATAGCAAATTGGGGATAATAAAGGGTTAGTAGATTGTATTTTAATTACTATAAATTGTGTAGCGTGGGCATTCCTGCCCACGCTACAGAATAATGATTATTTTTTTTCGTTTGTAGTATTACAATCTGAATTAATATCACAATACTTTTTTTTCAACACAAACTTAAAGATAAGATCTTTAGTCATAAGTGCCAAAGAGTAAACCCATAAAAGATCCATAATGATATTAGGTTTATAGTCAAGCCCAAAGAGTAACAATGGCCAACCTATGAGGATAATATACTTCATGTAGTAGAAAAAAAGTATTCCTACTCCATAAATCTCTTTAAGTGCTTTCACCCGTTAGGTGTCCACTCACCACCATCTTGCTGCATACCTTGTGGAGCATCATTCGCTTTAGCTTCCTGCTCTGCATCATATGCCATGATCTGTTGGCGCACTTCGTTGATCTGTATAGGTGTTACGTTCTCTTCAGATTCCCACGCTACTTCTATGTCGTTACCATATTCCTGGGCTATGATTTCTATTTTCTCGGCATATTCATAGATATCTAAACATACCACTCTCTCTGCTGTATCCTCTTCATTAGGATCTATAAGTTCAATATACCATCGTCCCATTGGGTTTGTTTTAATAATGGATTGTATCACTACTGACATCTATCTAGATCCTTTAAAATGGTAAATTTTTCTTTTTCAAGTCACCGTTATAAACGATATCTTTAGCTTGTATATTTGGGTCATTCAACATAGAAGGAACAACATCTCCCTCTTCAAGGGATTTAATCTCTCTGTCAAGTTCATCTTCACTGTAAGTCATGTGCATATCTGCTGCGATCACATGAGGGATTTGCTGGATCTTGACAAGTTTTTCTATCTCTTCTCCTGAGTCTTTTCCCTCCAATGTTACAACGATCTTACCTATCTCATTATGCACTTCATAATCACAAAAATCACTCTCATTCACTGCTTTTAATACACTCTCAATATTTTGTGGTAAAGTTTGTATTATTACACTTGATATATTCATTTTTTATCCTTTATATATTTAAATTTATTTTAACTTCCAATAATTGATCTCTTTAGAATCACTCGATGTAAAGAGTTCATCCTCATTAATGAAGAGGATATTGGTCAGCGTCATTTTATGATTTCCCAGCTTATAGAGGTCTGATTTTGTCTGCGTATTGAAAATCGTCACATTATTATACTCATCACTGGCAAATCCTGCCAATTTGGCACTTGGACTGAGTCCGACACTGTAGATCAAAAAGTTTGCTTCTTTATAGTACGCTCTTGAGTTTTCAGTACCATAAATGGCACAACGTCTGTCCTGTCCTGCTGTAACAATGGTCTTATTTTTAAAATCAACCTGAAAAACATTATCAAGGTTTTGCCCTTTAAGTACTTTAATGATCTTTCCGTCTTTTACATTAACGAGCTTCATATCACCACTCTCATCTGCGATGATCACTTGGGTTTTATCTTCATTAAGTGCAAAGTTCGAAAATTTGGAACCACCTATCTGCTCACGGTAAAGATTCTTATCATTTTTAATATCATACAAGATCAACTCATTACTTAAAAGGGAGATGAGTATGCTGTTTGCATCCACAAATTTTGCCTTTGCTATAGTAAAGCTTTTTGCCGTAGAGATAACCTCGGTCAAAACATTGTCTGCAAAAAGATGGATACGTCTATATCCCATCTTCCCCTGCGAAGCTATCATGATCTTACCCTCTGCGATATCAACAGAGTAAACCTTGGCATTAACCTCTTCCCCTGTAAAATCTTTGATCGTTGGGACAGTGATCGTTTGTGTTAGATTTTGCTCTTTAATGTTGAAAATATCAACAGCACCTTCAGCTGTTGCGGAATAAAGTAACCCATCCTGGTAAACCAGGTCTGTTACCGCACCACTTCCTGTGTAAACATGATTTGGCTGTAGTTCTTTCGCATCAAGTAAAGTGATGCACATAAAAAAGAGTATTACTATAAATCTCATTTATCTACCTTCTATAAAATTTAAAATTATTGTGCCGTAATTTTAATGGCTTGTACAGGACAGGTATGCATGCATAACCCACAACTGGTACACTTCTCTTCATTGATCGTAGGCCTAAACATTCCTAAAAACTCAATGGCATTTTCAGCACAGGGATCTTTACAGGAAAAACACATCGTCTGATGCCAGCTCATACACCCCAAGACATCTATCTCTATCTTTGCATCTATTTTTTGCATCGCTT
>JAYEOF010000059.1:0-2296 GCA_034722695.1 Campylobacterota bacterium | reverse complement strand
GCACTCAATACAACATCTAAACTGGATATGTTGGAGTATCTTTTTAAATATGACAGTGTTCATACAGGTATTGATGCGAAAGTTATCGATGACAGCACTATTGAGCTCAATGGTACAGCAGTGAAAATATTCTCTGATAGAGATCCTGCAAATATTGACTTTGGCTCAGCAGGTGCAGAGCTTGTTATTGAGTGTACAGGAGTCTTTTTAAGTATGGAAAAAGCAAAGCCTTTCTTGAAGAACGGTGTGAAGAAAGTAGTCATGTCAGCTCCGGCAAAAGATGATACACCTACGTTTGTTTTGAATATCAATACAGACGACTATAATGGTGAGGCGATCATCTCAAATGCGAGTTGTACGACGAACTGTCTGGCACCTATTTGTAAAGTGCTTGATGATGAATTTGGTATAGAAAACGGTTTAATGACAACGATCCATGCTTATACCAATGATCAGAATGTACTCGATGTTAAACACAGCAAAGATAAGCGTCGTGCGCGTGCGGCAGCTGTTAACATGATCCCTACAACAACGGGAGCAGCGAAGGCTATTGCATTGGTCATGCCTCAGCTTAAAGGTAAACTTAACGGTTATGCGATGCGTGTGCCTACACCGGATGTCTCTATAGTAGATCTGACTGTTAATTTGAAAAAAGATACTACAGTAGAAGAGATCAATACTGCTTTCAACAATGCAGCAGAGGGCAGCTTTAAAGGTCTCATCGAGATCGATAACGACAAACGTGTTTCAAGTGATTTTATCGGCTCTAGTTACAGCTCAACTTATGTACCGGATATGACTTCTGTTGTTGACGGCAAAACAGTTAAAGTGCTTGCATGGTACGATAATGAGTGGGGGTATAGTTCACGTCTTGTTGATATGTGTGTATTTGTAGGGGCTAAATAATGCTTAGCTTTAGCCGTGACTTTGCCTTTGATGCTACTAATGCACAGCAGCGTATCATGGATGATGCACTTGATGCGATCAAAGAGGAAAAAGAGAGTGACCGTATCGGTTACTACAGACTTCCGGAAACATCGCTTGCAGTGATAGACGAGCTGAAATCGTACAGCAAAACCAATACACTGCTTGCCGGAGGGAAGATCAAAGATATCGTTATTATCGGTATCGGCGGTTCTTCTTTAGGCATCAAGGCAATTGACTCTCTGTTGGCTGCGAAAAATGACTCACCTGTGAATTTGCATCTGTTTGAAAATTCTGATCCCATCAATATTTCTCAGACTTTGAGCAAATTAGAAAAAGAGTCATCACTGTTTATTGTTATTTCCAAATCGGGGGGAACTATCGAGACGACATCGATCTTTAAAACGGTGATTTCCCATTTTGATCTGGATCTTGATGCTGATGACAAAGAACGTGTGATGGTCATTACGGATGCAGGCTCAGCACTTTCACAATTTGCAGACAGTCACAGTATCAAGCAGTTTAATATCCCGGATAATGTCGGTGGACGTTTCTCTGTACTAAGTGCAGTAGGTATTGTTCCCTTGACACTTGCCGGGTATGATACAAAAGCACTGTTAAATGGTGCAGGGGCATTTTTAGATCGTCTTTTTGCCGGTGAAGAGAAGCATCTGCTTGAAAAAGCTTGCTATTATTATGAGAATGCTAAAGATCTTTCGATCAATGTACTCTTCTCCTATGCCAATGATCTTGAGAACTTGACAAAATGGTATGTTCAGCTTTGGGGAGAGTCCTTAGGTAAGATCGACAGCACAGGCGGCAGTGTCGGTATGACACCGATCGGTCTGATCGGGGCAGTAGACCAGCACTCTTTTTTACAGCTGGTGATCGAAGGTCCTAAAGATAAAACGGTTACTTTCATTAACATTGATGACTTTGAAAATGATATGATCATCCCTGATATTTCACTCAAACATATTGAAAAAACAGACTTTATCAACGGTAAGACATTCAATGCGCTTATCAATGCCCAGTGTGATGCTACCCGTCAGAGTCTTATTGACAATGGTGTTCCTACAGATGGTATTACGATCTCTAAGATCAACGAAGAAAATATCGGTGCAATGATCATCTATTATGAACTTCTGACATCCCTGACCGGATCAATGCTGAAGATCAATACTTATGATCAACCGGGTGTAGAGTTGGGTAAAACCATACTGTATGCCAATCTTAATAAATAGTTTTAAATACGAAAGAGAAAACAGATGAAATTACACAGTTATGATATAAATCCAAAGTACAGCAAAAGTGTTGCTTACTTTTCTATGGAGTTCGCAATCGCACAATCACTTAAGATCTACTCCGGAGG
>JAYEOF010000058.1:0-2341 GCA_034722695.1 Campylobacterota bacterium | reverse complement strand
GCATAACCGCCAATATGCATAAAAATATTGACCCTGAAACGGAATTTATCACTCAGTGAATAAGCACCATCAAACTCTTTAGTCTCTTTAAAGCTTTCATACCCATTACCAATTAATGTTTTAACCAATGTTTCCATCGTTTCTGCATCTATCACTTCTTTGGATAGAAGAACAATATCACTTTTAACACGTGCATGTATGGCACCGTCACTTTTAATATGTAGATCAGCCCCTTCTACTTCAATTAACATACTTAACCAAACATCCAATTTCTTCATAACGTCTTGATTGACTAAAGACATATTTCACCCCTTCAATAATACTTTTATCTTTATTGTACACTTTAATAAAGATAAATTGCATTAAATATTAAAGTATTTAATTGCTACTGTAATAATATCAATTTACTTTCCTCTTTTAAGTTTTTAGTGATACTGCCTAAAGTTAAATGACAAAAAAGTTATAATCATTCTATAGATATTACTACTCAAAGAGAAAGCAACATGAATCCACTCATCAATCTATTGGCACAAAAAACGAAACTCAAACAAACGCACATCAGCAACATACTGAACCTTTTGGATGAAGGTGCAACTATCCCTTTCATCGCACGGTATCGTAAAGAGATGACGGGTGGAGCGAGTGATGAAGTGTTACGTGAATTTGAAGGTGTCTATCTAAGTACCAAAAAACTTTTGGATCGTAAATCCGAAATAGAGAGGCTCATAGAAGAGAAGGGCGTACTGACAGATGCTATCAAAAAGAGTATCGCCGCTGCAGATACTTTAAGAGTATTGGAAGATATTTACAGACCCTATAAAGAGAAAAAAAGCTCACGGGCAGCTACTGCTATAGCAAATGGTTTGAAACCTCTTGCCTATACCCTTCAAAGTGGCAAATTGTGTTTAAATGACTTTAAAACGCAGGCAAAGTCTTTTGTTAAAGGCAAAGTCACTTCTGTTGAGGATGCCATTAAAGGTGCACAGGACATCTTGGCGGAACGGTATGCCGACCAGCCGCGTGAACGTGAAGCCATCCGAAACTCCATGTTACGTTTTGGTACCATAGAAACCAAGAAAGCAAAAGGCTTTAATGAGAGGGGTATGTATACTAATTTTATCAAACATTCTGAGAAGGTAGCTTACATTCCTTCCCACCGATACTTGGCCATTATGCGAGGGGTTAAAGAGAAAGAACTCTCTGTCAAAATAACATTGGACATAGGTAGAATAGAAGAGAATATTGAAAAGTATAAAATACCATCTACTGCATCTTCCTCTAAAGAACTGCTGTTCTCAGCGTATAAAGATGGACTAAAACGACTGTTACTGCCATCCATTGAAAGAGAAGTGCAGGCAGAGTTAAAAGAGAAAGCAGATATTGCTGCTATCGCTGTCTTTGGTAAAAACTTAAACCAACTACTGATGACACCACCGGTGATAAAAAGAGTTATCTTAGGGGTTGATCCTGCATTTAGGTCAGGCTGTAAACTGGCAGTTATAGATGAAAATGGTAACTATCTGGAACATGCAGTTATCTATCCTACAGACCCTCGAAATGAGTATGGAAAATCTAGAGATGTAGTACTGAAACTCTCTAAAAAATACAACATTCAAGCTGTTGCTATAGGCAATGGAACTGCTTCAAGAGAAACACAAGAATTCTTTGCACGTCTTAACACAGATGAAGGTGCAAAACTCAACTACACGGTGGTCTCTGAAGCAGGTGCATCGGTCTATTCTGCTTCTGTAATAGCAGCGCAAGAGTATCCGAAACTTGATGTGACCATACGTGGTGCCATCTCCATTGCACAGAGACTGCGTGACCCAATGGCAGCTTTAGTTAAGATAGATCCTAAGTCTTTAGGTATAGGACAGTATCAACATGATGTAGACCAAAAACTTTTAGAAAGAAAACTCTCTGATGTAACGCAAGACCTTGTCAATAGAGTAGGGGTTGACCTTAACTCTGCTTCTGCCTCACTGCTCTCTTATGTGGCTGGTGTAGGAGTAAAAGTGGCACAAAATATCATTACATACAGAGAGGAGAACGGCTATTTTACTTCTAAATCCCAACTCTTAAAAGTGAAAGGTTTAGGGGCTAAAGCATATGAACAGGCAGCAGGTTTTGTTCGTATCAAAGAGGGCAGATCTGTATTTGATAACAGTGGTATACACCCTGAGAGTTATGCTGTAGCTAAACGGTTAGAAGGTTTGGAGTTAGAAAAAATAGATGTCAGGACGATGGCAGAAGCATTAAGAGTAGGAGAAGAAACTTTAAGAGATATCATCAAAGAGCTTTTAAAACCCGGTTTTGATCCCAGAGAAGCGTTACCGCCTAT
>JAYEOF010000057.1:0-2353 GCA_034722695.1 Campylobacterota bacterium | reverse complement strand
AGTCTTGTCATGTAATGTATTACTTCTTCATCACAAAGACCTTTACGTACTTTAGACAGGATATGGGTGAACTCTGCATCTGTGGTACGTTTCATCTTGGTTAGCTCTATAACCATTAAATCAAAGCGTTCCCATGCCATACTCTCAAAGGCATAGAGTTTAGCTCCAAAGACATCATTTCTACCATTTTGTTTCTGTACGGGTGGCAGTTGAAAGAAGTCTCCTACAAAAAGTACTTTCCCGAGGTAACCGTAGTTGTTCAGCCTGTACGCTATCATATCCAGCAAGTCTGTACTTACCATGGAGATCTCATCAATGATAATAAGATCTGTAGCTTTTAGTACTTTTTTAAGATCGGAGAGCCTTTTTTTCGCTCGTTTATCACCTGCTGCCAATTCATCAAAATTTGAAGCTATCCCAAAGACAAAAAAACTATGTACCGTAAACCCTCCTATGTTCACGGCACTCACTCCCGTAGAACCTAAAGAGACAACCTGCTTCCCTCTTTTTCGGTAATCAGAGATCACTTCATTGGTAATATAACTCTTTCCTACGCCTGCCCCACCCGTCAAGAAAACATTGGAGTGCTTCAGTGCTTCTAATACTTCTACTTTATCTGCCAAATCCAGCCTTATCCAAGTGCCCTTTTTGACAACGACTTCGTGTCGGTTTCCCTCGTTTTAAAAGTACAGAGAGGTCATCACTCCCAGAGCCAAGATGTAGCCAAAGTTCTGTTATAAGACCTTTTTTACACTTCATCTCTACTCGCTTCCCTGCACCGACACCGAAATTTCTGTCAAACAAATGTCTTACTTGTTTAAGTGTCACATGTTTACCAATGTTCTTAGTAAAGAAATCTCCTACTTTAGAATTATTGATCTGCTCTGTCATAGAAATGGCATCACGAAAATATCTGTCTGCCTCTGTCCCATAACAAGTACCATGTTTTATCCATTCATGCTTATGAAGATCAGAAGCATATCCCGGCATCACTTTTTCCAGTCTATCTTCAGTCTCTTCATCCATGGCCAAACAAGGTAAGTCGCGCCACTGTTTATGTTTATCGGCAGCAACCAAGCTTTTATCGACGTTACAATATGTCTTACTTTTAGGCTGTGGCCATAGTCCATGCAATACGAAATGCTTCTCTCTATACTTACCTTTTCCAAAAGAAAGCAAAGATCTTTTACACTCTTTCTTATACCGATGTGTTTCACAAAAAGAATTATGCCAACTCAATGCCAAGAGATTATGTTCTGAGAGTTTTGGATTATTATATTCATATTTTTTAGTATGTTTCGTTAAATCC
This sequence comes from Campylobacterota bacterium, assembly GCA_034722695.1. Classification (GTDB taxonomy): domain Bacteria; phylum Campylobacterota; class Campylobacteria; order Campylobacterales; family Sulfurovaceae; genus Sulfurovum. The sequence continues at coordinate 1,044 of JAYEOF010000057.1, read as the reverse complement.
ACGGTTACAGAGGCTTTTGAAAGTTCATCTTTTATACTTGCGACTCCATTCTCAACTTCTTTAACATTCATTGGATTGGAACCATTATTACTTTTAGAAAAACACTCATCATCCACCCATCTCTGGGCCGGCTGTTCACCTTTTATGAGAATAAGAGCCTGTCCTTTATGGTACTTAAGTATGGTGTATTTTTGTGTAGTTTCCAGATGCACAGCATGTGTATTTTTGCTGTGTTTCATGTTGTTGAATGCAGGGCATTCTTTAGTAGCAAAAGCTTCTTCTCTTGCCAGCAATGAAACCATAAATATCATAAATATTAAAAAGAGTTTTTTCATTCAATGATGCCTCAATAATTTTTTGCGTATTATACTATAATAAATATCAATAAAATAAACCTATGATCTTATTTTTGCAACAAACAAAGCAAGCCATAAGAACTACTACCCTATCATTGAAATTATAAAAATTATAAGGTTAATTAATGAGTGAATCATTCAGATTAGGTACATCTCCCACAATCGGTACACATATTCTTCCCGGTGAACCTCTTATAAATATTAGTAAAAGACTCAACAGTAAAATAAAATTGACCATCGCCACATGTGATAAGATCATTGAAGGTGTCAAAAAGAAAGAACTTGACCTGGGACTCATAGAATCTCCTATCTTTGATGATGAATTGGTCTATAAAGAGTGGATGGAAGATGAATTGGTCGTTTGTTCAAAAGTACCTCTGCATGACCCATTGGGAGAAGATGAATTAAGTCACTGCAAACTGCTTTGCAGAAATACTAACTCCCCTACGAGAATGTTTATCACAGACTTTTTTGAAAAATTAGGACTCTCTTATGAAACTTTCGACTCCCTGTTTGAGGTTGACAATGCCACTTCAGCCATACAGGGCATTAAATGGTCAAAACCAGACAATGAGCACCCAACTGTGACGATCGTCTCCCATCTTGCTATAGAAGATGAACTTGACAAAGAGGTACTATACGAGTCACGCATCGAAAACAAACCTATGCGCAGAAAGTTCTATCTGAT
>JAYEOF010000056.1:0-10347 GCA_034722695.1 Campylobacterota bacterium | reverse complement strand
CAATTATCAACTTTTGATTTGAATTACCGGCTATATTTGACAGACCATAAATATCACTTAGGTTTTGATTGCTAGAGATACTTACAGAACCTGTTACTCTTTTAACTCTTATAAGTCCATCCAGATTAGTGATATTGCTATCTTCTATACTAAAGTTCCCATTCACTTCTAACAATCCTTCAAAGTCTATCATCTCCTCATCTATGAGCTCTTTACATTTGATATTACCGTTATAGATACCTGAGTCATCTGCAAAGTTACTATAGAAAGTTGTAGAATCTATATCACATCTTTTACCGAGCAAATCTCTAAGTCTATCCGTATTGGTAGGTTCATAGTTATATCCATCACAAAGTTTGGACATATCATCATCTATATTTTCTGTTTTAGAATATATATCCCATTGTGCAGAACATAATGCACCGTCAAGTGCTGCTTTTATACTATATTCTGTACTGTCTATATATATCTTCTTACCATCTATGCCTACTATGTTGGATAATCCATAAATGTCTGACAGGTTACTGTTTAGGTAAATCTTCAATTCGCCTGATATAGTTGTCAAGTTGCTTAGCATATCAACATCGAACATACTGTTATTGGATATATCAAAGTTTCCATCTACACTGACTAGCCCACCTAGTCCGCTTATATCTTCTATCTTGTTATTTTGCAGATAAAAATATCCTCCTATAGATATCAGGTTACTCAGACCATCTACTTTTGTGAGGTTATTATCATTGATCGAGAGGCTTCCTGTAATTTGATTGAGTAGTGTGAATTTTGTAAGTTCATCATTGTTCATTTTTTTATGTGAACAGTCTACACTACCTGTATATACTCCTGTATCTTCATCAAAGTTATTTGCAAATTGTGAGAAGGATACTGAACACTTCGCTTCCATTACAGCTCTTAACTTTTGTACATCTGTAAGTCCTGCACTGGCATCACATATCAAGCTCATATCATCTGTAATATCTCCGGTTGGATCATGCAGGTTCCAGGTATTACTACAGAATTTTAGATTTTCATTGGCTTTTATTTCGTATTGGTTTTGATTGATATAGAGTATTTGTCCGTTACTTCCTTCTATATTGCTTACTCCTGATATATCTGTAAGCGTTGGATTAGCTCTAAGCGCTAAATATCCTTCTAGTGTTATGAGCTTTATCAGTCCATCCAGATTTGTGAGTTGATTACTTTCTACATTGAAGTTGTTGCCTACTTTTGTTAAAGAACTTAGACCATCCAGGTTTGTAAGTTCATTGGTCTGTAGATAGAAGTACTGTCCTACACTAGTCAAAAAACTCAAACCATTTACATTTTCTAACTGATTTCCATCAAGTCTGAAACTACTTCCAACATTTGTTAACTGATTTAATCCATCTACATTTGTCAATTGATTATTATAGAGGTAAAAATCATACCCTACACTTTTTAAATTACTTAATCCATCTACATTAGTAAAGTTATTATTATCCAAATAGAAGCCATACTGTACACTTTTAAGTGCTTTAAAGTTTAGGATATCCTCATCTGTCAAACCTTTGCCTCCACACCAAATATAGTAATTGTAGTGCCCTGTATCTGCATTGAAATAGTTATAGAATGTAGAGGAATCAACGGAGCACAGACCTAAAACTTCCCTAAGATTATCTATATCTGTAGGAGCATAAGGATCAACACTATCACACACTTGTGTCATATCATCAGCAATATTTCCGTTAGGATCTTTCAAATCCCATGTAGTACTACAAAAACTCTCATTATCATCTGCTTTAACACTGTATTGACCAGGGTTAATATAAAGTATTTGACCGTTACTTCCTTCTGTATTGCTTACTCCTGATATATCTGTAAGATTTGCATTGCCTCTCAGTGCCAGATATCCTCCAAGGCTTGTAAGATTAGTAAGACCATCCAAATTGCTAAGTTGGTTTCCTTCCACATTTAAATTACTGCCTACTCTGGTTAAAGAACTTAACCCATCTAAGTTTGTCAGTTGATTGGTTTGTAAATATAAGTACTGTCCTACATTAGTTAAAGAGCTTAGTCCATTTACATTTGTCAATTTATTGTTATTGAGGTAGAAATGATATCCTACACTTGTAAGAGTACTCAAACCATTCACATTTTCTAACTGATTTCCATCAAGTCTGAAACTACTTCCTACCGTAGTAAGACTACTTAATCCATCTATATTTATAAGTTGATTATTATAGAGATGGAACTCATATCCTACACTCTTCAAGTTACTTAATCCATCTACATTTGCAAAGTTATTATTATCCAAATAGAAGCCATACTGTACACTTTTAAGTGCTTTAAAGTTTAGAAGATCTTCATCGGTTAAACCTTTGCTTCCACACCAAATATAGTAATTGTAGTGCCCTGTATCTGCATTGAAATAGTTATAGAATGTAGATGAATCTATAGCACACTTCTCACCCAATACATTACGCAGCTTATCTTCAGGTGTCAACTCCGTACTATTCATATCACACACCTGTGTCATATCATCTGCTATATTCCCGGTTGGGTCTCTTAAGTCCCATACTGTACTACAAAAGTTTGAACCCTCACTGGCTCTGGTAGTATATTGTCCGGGATTTATATAGAGTAGTCTACCATTACTGCTTTGTGCGTTACCAACTCCTGAGATATCCGTAAGAGAGGAATTGCCTCGCAGCGCTAAGTAACCTCCTAAACTTGTAATACTGCTTAAACCATTGAGATTAGTTAACTGGTTTCCTTCCACATTGAAGTTACTACCAACTCTGGCTAAAGAACTTAATCCATCAAGGTTTGTGAGTTGATTCGTTTGTAAATAAAAATAAGAACCTACACTAGTTAAAGAACTCAACCCATGTACATTTGTAAGTTTATTGTTATTGAGGTAGAAATGATAACCTACATTTGTAAGATTGCTTAAACCATCTACATTGCTAAATTGGTTCCCATCTAATCTAAGTGAACTTCCTACTGAGGTTAGATTGGTCAAACCATCTACATTTATAAGTTGATTATTGTAAAGATGTAAATCATATCCTACACTTTTCAGGTTACTCAATCCATCTACATTCGTAAAACTATTTCTATCTAGATAAAGTCCATATTGTACACTTTTAAGTGCTTTGAAGCTTTGTAAGTCATCATCACTTAGCCCTCTATTTCCACACCAAATATAATAATTATAGTGCCCTGTATCCGCATTGAAATATCTATAAAAATCAGGGTTTGTCACAGAACATTTAGCTTCCAGTACATCTCGCAGTTTCTCTTTAGATTCTGGTACATATGGCTCTTGTCCTTCACATACTTGGCTCATATCATCTGGGATATTCACATTAGAAGCATTTCTCAGATCCCATGTAGCACTACAAAAGCTAGAGTTTGTATCTGCTTTACTACTGTACTGATTAGTATCTATATAGAGTTGTTTTCCATATTTACCTACAATATTCTCTGCACCAGATATATCTATAAGACCAGGATTATTTTTTATTGCCAGATATCCTCCTAGATTTGTTAGACCAGCTAAGCTGTCAAGGTTATTAAGTTGATTACTTCCAAAGTGTAAGTTACCTCCTACTTTAACCAAGGAAGTCAAACCATCTATATTAGTCAACTGATTTGTATAGAGATAGAAATTATTTCCTACGGTTGCAAGAGAACTCAACCCATCAAGGTTTGTGAGTTGATTGGTCTGTAGATAGAAGTACTGTCCTACGCTGGATAGAGAGATTAAGCCATTTACATTAGTCAGTTTATTGTTATTGAGGTAGAAATGATTACCTACACTTGTTAGATTATTCAAACTGTTTACATTTTCTAACTGATTTCCATCAAGTCTAAAACTACTTCCTACCGTAGTAAGACTACTTAAACCATCTACATTTATAAGTTGATTATTGTAAAGATGTAAATCATATCCTACACTTTTCAGGTTACTCAATCCATCTACATTTGTAAAACTATTTCTATCTAGATAAAGTCCATATTGTACACTTTTAAGTGCTTTGAAGCTTTGTAGATCATCATCACTTAGCCCTCTATTTCCACACCAAATATAATAGTTATAGTGCCCTGTATCCGCATTGAAATATCTATAAAAATCAGGGTTTGTCACAGAACATTTAGCTTCGAGTATATCTCTTAGTTTCTCTTTAGGTTCTGGTACATACGGTTCTTGGTCTTCACATACCTGACTCATATCATCTTCTATATTTTCATCCGGACTTCTCAGATCCCATGTATCAGAACATAGACTTGAGTTTGCATCTGCTTTAGTGGCATATTGATCTGGGTCTATATATAATAGTTTTCCATATTTACCCACGATATTCTCTGCCCCTGAAATATCTATCAAATCAGGATTTTTTCTGATAGCCAAATATCCACCCAGGTTTGTAAGGTTCATCAATCCATCAAGATTTGTTAAATAGTTTGTCTCAACATGTAAATTACCTCCTACTTTAACTAAGGAACTCAAACCATCTATATTGGTCAACTGATTTGTATAGAGATAGAAATTATTCCCTACGGTTGTAAGAGAACTTAGACCATCTACATTTGTCAATTGGTTATTATACAGATAAAAATAAGAACCTACACTAGTTAAAGAACTCAAACCATTTACATTTGTAAGCTTATTATTGTTTAGATAAAAGTGACTACCCACTCTTGTTAGATTAGTCAAACCATTTACATTTGTGAGTTGATTATTATCTAATCTGAAGTTACTTCCAACACTGCTTAGTTTGTTTAAACCATCTACATTTGTAAGTTGGTTATTGTAAAGATGTAAATCATATCCTACACTCTTTAAATTACTCAATCCATCTACATTGGTAAAGTTATTTCTATCAAGGTATAGACCATACCTTACATTTTTAAGTGCTTTGAAATTCAATAGATCATCATCATTCATTCCTCTGTTACCACACCAAATATAATAACCATAGTGCCCTGTATCCACATTAAAATACCTATCAAAATCACTCTCTGATACTCCACACTTCTGTCCAAGAACAGCTTTGAGGTATTCCGACCGGTCTATATCGGTAATACCTTCTATACTTGTACCTATACTTTCACCTCTATCATTAAATGATTTGAGAGTAAAGATATACGATGTCTCCTCTTCCAAACCAGTCACTCTGTAACTTGTACTGTCCTGGCTTAGTGTTGTATGTTTTACTCCATCTATATAGAGGTTAAAACCTCGTTCATTTTGGGCATTATCTGTCCATCCCAGAGTGATACTGTTATGTCCTATATCAAGTAGTTTTAGCATGCTTGGTTTATATGGGATCTTTTTATCATAGGTCAGTATGATCACTGCTTCTACGGAGTCACTGCTTCCGCTTACATTGACTGCACTCACTTGCAGGGTATAACTCTTTTGTACCGTTTCATCCAGTGAAGCAGTCGCAGAGACTCCTATCGTTCCATTGGTATCGATAGTAAAATTCTCCTTGCCTGTACCTTCCAATACAAACCCACTCACCGGGCTGTCACCTCTTGAGGCAAAAGCTACAGTATTGATCACTGTACCTTCCGTAGCGTTATCCTCCACAAAGCCTTTAAAACTATAGAGCACTGGTACATGCTCGGGCACGTTGCCTACAGCAATCTCGATACTCACCTGTGGACTCTCTGCTTTAGCATTGGTCGCAATGGCTTGCAGGTGATAGACTTTTTTACTCTCATAGTCTACAGTTTGCACAAGCTTCACTGTTCCATTTATATCTATGCTAAACTTTTCTGCTCCTATACCAGAAAGTGTCATACTCTCTATGGCTGATGTTCCCGTACTGTTTACTTCTACCGAACCAAGGACTGTGCCCACCGTAGTATCTTCTTTGACATTAAATGTTATTTCATTAAGTACCGGCTCATCATCTATGATATTTGTGATATTGATAGTAATTGTTGCAGGGATACTTTGTCCTACAACATTAATAGCTGTTACTTCCAGTGTATAATCTGTCTGTATTTCATAATCTAAAGCTGTATTGAGTGTTATCGTACCATTAGCATCTATACTAAACACTCTTGTATCACTGAGTTGATAAGAGACTATAGGGCTATCTCCACCACTATCTTCTTCTATGGTTCCTATAACTGTACCTACAGTTGCACTTTCTTCAATGCTTCCTACAAACGGCTTTAAGACTGGCACATGTTCTGGTACGTTTAATACATAGATACGTACAGATACGGGCTGACTCTCTCCTGCATCACTATATACTGTAGCCAATAACGAATAACTTGGTAAGCTCTCATAGTCAAGAGTAGCTGAAGAAGAGACACGTATGATGCCATTATCATCTATAGTGAAATTTTCAGCTCCTGTTCCTGTGAGGGTAAAGGCTGTAATATTACCCTCTCCATTACTTGAAACCTTTAATTTACCTACTACCGTTCCTGCTGTTGTATTTTCTTCTATGCTTTGTGTGAAAGTAAGCAGTACTGGTGGTTCATCTTCTATGTTATTAAGAGAGATAGTGACTGAGGCTAAACTACTACTTCCTTTTGCATTGTGTGCTATGGCCTGTAATACATAGTCGCTTTTTTGTTCATAGTCTAAAGTTGCACCACTTGCTACTGTGATGCTTCCATTGACATCTACGGAAAAGTTGCTACCTCCTGTACCCTGTAGTTCTACGAGTTTTACAGGGCTAGCTCCTTGGTTTATATTCAGTGCACCTACATGCGTACCTTCACTTGCATTTTCATCTATGTTTGATGTAAAAGGTTGGATGGTAGGCTTACCTGTTTCAGGGTATACATCGGTAATAATGATTTGTATCTCAACTTTACTACTATTTCCACTGTCTGTTTTTGCAACAGCTATGAGATTATACTCTGTAGTCTCCTCATAGTTAATGTACCCCGTGGTACGTATAGTTCCATTTACATTAATAGCAAAGGGCACATTAGGATTAAATATATCAAAACTTGTTATTGGGCTTCTTCCCTCTCTTAGTTGGACTATCTTACCTACTACTGTACCCATAGGGACATTTTCTGAGAGATGTGTTAAGTACACAAGGTCATGCAATGGTGTATCTATCTCATTGATGATTCCAATAGAGAATGCCACAGGGAAACTCTCATTGCCTGCTTCATTGACAGCAGATACTTTTATGTTATATGTATCTGACTTTTCATAATCAATATCTGCACCAGATACAACGATGATTTGACCACTATTATCTATGATAAAAGAATCATTATCCTCTCCACTTATATTGTAGCCTACAATATTCAAACTACTATCCACAAAATTAACTTTTCCTGCTAAAGTCCCCTCTGCAGCATTTTCAACGATATCAAATAGTTCTACACTCTGCAGTGTTGGCACAGTAGCATTAGGGTCAGCCAAAGGTGCACCCTCTATCACCTTTACAACCAGTTCCATACTTATACTACGCTTTGCATCTGCTCCTACAGCTATCATATCAAGTTTATAAATCGCATCCAAGATTAATGCAGATGCGTCCACTACTTTTACAAGTCCTTCTTTGTCTATGCTAAAGGTCGCATTGGCATCACCATGCAGTTCTATATGATCTATACCACTTACGCCCCCACTGGCAATATTCACTTTCCCGATAATACTATTATTTGGTATCGTATGAGGGATTTCCACTGCCAGTGGTGTGAGTTGTGGCGCATCGGTATCAAGTTTTTCATAAATGAGTCTATAGCTCTCTTTTACACGAGCTTGGTCTGCATAGGTTTTTACCACGATAGGTTCCACAAAGGTATCATAGGGCTTAAAGAGTTTTTTCTTATCTACACCGGGGGTCCAAAGAAGTACATCATGGTAATTTATCTCTAATTCGTTGTTAAAAATGAATGTTTTTTCTCTGAAGAGTTTTTGAGCTGCTTTGGCTAGCTTTTCTTCCAACTTTAGTGCATCATAACTTGCACCAAGCAAATCACCACTGACTTGATAGATAGCCTCGGTTAAAGCATTGACCCTAAAAGAAACTGTTTTTAAGTCACTTCCTTTTATGATGGCATGTATGGTTCCGTTATTGGCTGTGGGTACACTGTCTTTAATAAGGTCGTCATCTCTATCGAGGTCACTTCCACCTTTAGCATCGACCACATAATAAACATCATCTTCAAATTTAGTATAATCACTTTGACTAAACTTAATAAGACCAGATTTAAAGAGGTCACTCTCATTTGTTGTTTTACCTCTATAAACTACTTTAGGAGCAGCACTTCCATAAGTATCAGCACGCATTACTTCTACATCAGCATTACCTATAGGACCATACTGAACTGCATTTTCCATCCCGTAAACAATATATTCACAAGGCACACATTGACAAGTGTACTTTTTATCTTCCTCATTGCATTCATTGTAGGTTCGTACATAGGGTCTAGGGTTTGGTATAGGTGTAGGAGTATAAGCAGTTGGCACATAAGAACTTGAAGTATAAGTAGTTTCTATCTTTTTGTCTTTCACTTCAATCACTGCAAACTCACCCAGGTTCAACTGTCCAAAGTTTCTAGCTTCATATTGTTTAAACTTACTCCCTCCTGGTGTTTTTACTACAGCATATATGTTTACAGGGTTGTCTTCTAGATAACTCTCTTTTAGGCTGCTTTCTTGGCGTTTTTCTCCTCTTCCTAAAGCTGTAAATTTATCTCCAGAGTGTATATCCGATCGTGAGGCGACATAGGCATGTTCCAAATACGAGCTATCATCATCATTTACATCTACTTGTACATTTGGTCCAGACAAAAGTAAATCCATATCTATATTATTACCACATGTCCAACTAAGTGTGACTTCAATGGCTCCATTTTTTGTAAGAGGTTGTTGCTGAGAAGATTTTGATGAACAGGGACAACTTTTTCCGTTATTTAGTTTTGTACTAATTGCCGACATGATTTTGATTCGTGCATTTTTGTCTGTTAATAACTTATCATCAAATGGATTAATATAAATATGTCCAAAATTTGATGCTTTTTTATTTCCTTCTTTAATAGGTTGTCCCATATAGAAAGTAAAAGCATGGACATTACTATCCAATCTCTCTTTCCAATCTTCTTCTCCTACCCACCACTCTTCATATATTTTATCAATTTCTGATCTATAAACATATTTGTCATTTGGTTTAGAAACAGGAGTATCTTGACCCAATATATATGATTTTGCTAAATTCCATTTAACTTGTCGTACATTACAACCTTTCAAATCTGCATTCGAAAACCCATTCCCCATCCATGCTACAACATCATTATCCCATCCTATCTCAGGTGTTCCCTTTTTGATGATATCAGTAAAATCAGGTGAAGCGATACTCACCGCTTCAAAATAGTTTTGCATCCAACCATTCTTGCTATCGGTACCAAGTCTTCTATATGCCTCTGTAGTAAACAGGTTTCCCTGTGAGTGTGCTACTACAAGCACTCTACGCCCTTGCTCAATACTATGCTTATATTGCTTAACTTGCTTATCTAAATCATGCTGATGAGACGTTATAAGATTTTTACTTGCGTAGAGCCATTGGGTAAGTTTATCAATATACTCATGCAACTCAAACATCTGAAGACCTGATTCAAAAAGGTCTTGTTTTTCTTCATAAGTATTGTTATAGGCATACCAAACTTTTCCGATGTGTTTGTTGTACTCTTGAATATCACCGTAGACATCATCTTTAATAGCTGCTTCTAATAGTTCAGCGTTTGCTCTTGCCTGCCAATCTTTAGTCAAAATACCATTTGCAAAATATACATCAGTCTTGCACCCATCTATAGCTGAAAAACTTACTACAGGATATATCCACAAAAAGAATAGTAAAAATATTCTTTTCATTATCTACTCCTCATATTTACTTGTATTGAAGTCACATAAAGCTTTTCTTTCTTCACTTTTTGGAAGAGTATAACTATCTCCACTGAGTAATTTATCATATTTCAGAAAAGCTCTCTCCCTCCCTCCTGTATTGAAAATAATTTTATTTATAAAATATCCTGTAATAATTCTTTCTTTAACTAACAATGGCTCATTGAAATATTTTGCATCATTCATATAATAAAATTGGCAATCTCCTGGTGCACTCACATAATCATGAATCTCCTTCGCTTTACTCGGATCATTCAACACCTTCTGCCAAGCTCTCCCCGCCTGCATAGCAATATCTATATGTATAGGATGTTTATCTTTATACGTCTCATATATCCACCGCTCCACATCATCCCTCACACCATTATCATTAGAATCGATACCTAAAAGAGTTGAATTGTTGACTGTTGGGTCTGGCTCAGGTGGAAGTACATGACCATTCACTGTCCATATGATGTTTAAGTTTATAGTAT
>JAYEOF010000055.1:0-2379 GCA_034722695.1 Campylobacterota bacterium | reverse complement strand
ATGATACTTATAGCAGGACCTTGTGTTTTAGAGAGTAGAGACAACGTGATGCGTATTGCAGAGTCATTAAACAAATATCATGAAGATTGTACAAAAGATTTTTACTTCAAAGCGAGTTTTGATAAAGCCAATCGTACAAGTCTGGACAGTTTTAGAGGACCTGGATTAGAAGAAGGTCTTAAAATGCTTCAAGAAGTTAAAGACCAATTTGGTTATAAGATCTTAACGGATGTGCATGACTATACACAACCGGCAGCAGCAGCTGAGGTGGCAGATGTACTTCAAATTCCTGCATTTTTATGTCGTCAGACAGACCTACTTGTCGCAGCGGCCAAAACATCTGCAGTAGTGAACATTAAAAAAGGGCAGTTCTTAGCACCTGCTGCAATGGAACACTCTGTAGCAAAAGTACTTAAAACCAGAGGTTTTGATGGTGAAGTCACGTATGACAATGCGAAAAAGTACAATGTATGGCTTACCGAACGGGGATCAACTTTTGGTTATGGTAATCTTATTGTCGATATGAGGGGACTTAGAACCATGCGTGAGTTTGCACCGGTTGTTTTTGATGCAACACACTCTGTTCAAATGCCGGCATCCGGTGGAGCAAGCTCAGGCGGAGACTCTTCGTTTGTACCGTATCTTTCACGTGCAGCCGCAGCAGTAGGTGTGGATGGCTTCTTTTTTGAAACACATTTTGATCCGAGCATTGCTTTGAGTGATGGACCCAATATGATAGAGTTGACTAAGCTTGATGCCTTGATCAAACAGATCGATGCCATTAGAAATATCGTAGAATAGAGTAAATGTAGGTTTGGCCGTGCCAAACGTCAAGGGGGTATTTAATACTTCTTGCCATGTACAGATTCCTTGCAGTTAAACCTGGGATTTTGCGTTTGGCACGGCCAAACCTACGAAGATAAAATAAGAAATAGACAATAACAAAAGGAAAAAAATGAAAACAGTAGAAGGCAATTTACAGGTTGATAAGAGTAAAAAAGTAGCGATCATTAATGCAAGATTTAATCACTTCATTACAGACAGACTGGTAGAAGGTGCACAGGATGCCTATGCAAGACATGGTGGAAATGCAGATGATCTTGATCTTATTTTGGTGCCGGGTGCATTTGAGATCCCATTCGCACTGGACAAAGCATTGGCTTCAGGTAAATACGATGCAGTATGTTGTCTAGGTGCAGTGATCAGAGGTGCAACACCACACTTTGACTACGTATCAGCAGAAGCAACCAAAGGTGTGGCATCTGTAACACTTAAACACGGTAAACCGGCAACCTTTGGTGTACTTACTGTAGATAGCATCGAACAAGCTATCGAGAGAGCAGGTACAAAAGCAGGAAACAAAGGTGCTGAAGCAATGGTAGGACTTATTGAACTTATCAATCTTTACGGTGAGCTTGATTAATTAAGTGTGTAGGGTGGATTTATCCACCAAATATATAATTGTGGTGGATAAATCCACCCTACGAAGGAAAATAATGGCTACAAGACACCAATCACGTACCGCAGTTGTAGGATTGCTTTATGCTTATGACTTGGGTAATGAGAATATTTCAAGCTTCACAGATGATATCTTAGAAGAGGGTAAGATCCGTAACAAGCAAAGAGAGTTTTCTCATGGACTGTTTAACGGCACCATAGAAAATTTAGAGATGTTGGATAAAGAGATCCAAGACCATCTTAAAGATTGGGATTATGATGCTATCGGTAAAGTGGAAAAAGCGATCATGAGACTGGGCGCTTACGAGATACTTATAGCTAAAACAGATAGAGCTATCATCATTAACGAAGCAGTAGAACTTGCTAAAGAGCTGGCAGATGAGAAGTCACCACAGTTTATTAATGGTGTGCTTGATGCCATCGGAAAATAGGATTTTCCAATGGCAAATGAGGAATTAAGAATGAGGAATGAGGAATTGAGGTATGCATTTTTACAAAATGCTTTTAATAAAGGTGTTGCAAAGCAATACAAACAAAAATCATTCATTACTCATTACTCATTACTCATTCATTCTCATAGGCAAAGGATTTGCCTATGAGAATGTCCATTGATGAAGCCGTAGATCTCATCGAAAATGCTGATCTTAAAACCTTGGGGCAGATGGCACTTGCACGCAAAAAAGAGATGCATCCCAAAGGTGTGACTACTTTTGTAGTAGACAGAAACATCAACTATACCAATATCTGCTGGGTGGACTGTAAGTTTTGTGCTTTCTATACGCATGAGAAAAAAGAAGATGCCTATATCTTGAGTTTTGAAGAGATAGACCAGAAGATAGATGAGCTTTTGGCTATCGGTGGGACGCAGATACTGTTTCAAGGCGGGGTACACCCTAAACTTGAGATAGAGTGGTATGAAGA
>JAYEOF010000054.1:0-2381 GCA_034722695.1 Campylobacterota bacterium | reverse complement strand
TCTCTCCCTCTGAAGCCAAGCCTTGCATACATTTTCCCATAAGTGGTTGCATCATGGCATCTGCAGGTATCATGGATGGGTTATAATTGAGTGTCACGCTTTCATCTGTATCAATTCTGGTAAGTTTTACTTCACCTTCCATAGGTACGTTGTAACTTACAAGATTGTTTCTGGAAAAGTTTCCGTTAAGTCCTTTAAATCCACCGGCTCCGTTTGCTCCGGTGATGAAAGAGATGACATTGCAGATAACGCCTATTACGCCTTCTTCTTCCCCATCTCTCATAGAGACATGGATAGAACCTCTTTGTGGGAGATCATCTCCATAAAGTGCTTCAAGTCCCTTGAGTGCCATAAGGTATGCTCCTGCAACCGTAGGACAAGAGTGCCCGGCAAGTTTTACACACTCAATATAGCTGATCTCCATTTTTCCCTCTTCAAAAGCACCTAAAAAGTTACTGAGTGGATCTTGGAGCTGGATGGATCGTACTTCGTCAAAGAAAGTGGGATAGTTCATTATATTTTCCTGTTACATTTATAAACGGATTATAGTAAAAGAAAGTAAATCTAGGATTGATATTTGTCAAGAATTCTCTGGCTAATCTATAATTAAGCAAATCGGAGTAAAATACTCTTAATTAAAATTTACTAATTAAAAGGATTACTATGATGCAAGGTGTACCACAACCAGCGTTCTATATATTTAAATGTCAGCAGTCAGCACCTCCAGGGATGCCAAAACCGAGCTGTGTAAGTCAAAATGACCCGGAGTCAGCACAACTTTTCCAGCATATGGCACAGTCATTGATGATGAAAGGTATCATTGCAACAGTTTCACCTATTCAAACAGGATGTCTTAACCGTTGTCAACAAGGTCCTGTCATGCTTGTAGAACCAGGGCATACAATGTATGTTGAGTTAACAAAAGAGAAGATCGACAGAATTATCGATGAGCATATCATCGGTGGAAATGTTGTAAATGAGTATGTGATCGCAGATGAGATGTGGGGTGAAGCAGTACCTCCATCTGAGATGGTCAGTTAAGGTTCCATCTCATACTGTTGCACCAACACTACGGTGCGATTTCACCATTTTCCCACAATTTACAGTATAATAGTAATATATGTCGGATTTTGGTATAATCCCGATAATTAACAAATAGGAACGATTATGAACATTACAATGCTTTATTCTAAACTTCATAGAGCTACCGTAACAGATGCAAACCTTAATTATGTGGGGTCTATTACTATAGATCAAAATCTTTTAGATGCTGTGGATATGCGTGTAGGACAAAAGATAGATATCGTAAATGTGAACAACGGTGAACGCTTTTCTACCTATATCATCCCCGGAGAAGCAGGCAAAGGAGATATCTGTCTCAATGGTGCAGCAGCAAGAAAAGTGCATAAAGGTGACAAGATCATCATCATTGCGTATGCAAGTATGACGGAAGAAGAGGCAGATAAGCATCAGCCAAAGATCGTTATTTTAGATGAAGATAACAGTATTGCCCAGGCGTTTGAAGGACTTGAATAATGTTTGAAGGTTTTGATATGAGCAAAATGTCCGAAATGATGGGACAGATGCAGGAAAAAGCCAAAGAGATGCAAGAGCAGGCTAAAAATATAGAGTTTACTGCAAAAGCAGGCGGTGGACTTGTTGAAGTTACAGCAAATGGAGCAGGTGAAGTGATAGATCTCAATATAGATGATTCGCTTCTGGATGATAAGGAGTCTCTGCAAATACTGCTTATTTCAGCGATGAATGATGTCAATAAAATGATCGAGGATAATAAAAAGTCTCAAGCAATGGGAATGATGGGTGGCATGAATCCTTTTAGTGGATAGCCCGTTTGGTTCATAAGTCAGGATTTTATACTTTACTTATATCTACGAGGTAATTAAACTCTTTAGAAGATTTGAGTTTAGAAATTTTTCTAGCTGTCAGTGATCTTTTTCCATCTTCTTTGATGGCTTTTTTAAGTGTTTTGCTTATCTTCATTCTCTCTCCTTTTTATTAAATTTCATCTCTATGTTTTGAGATGGCGCAATAGTATGATATAGTGATTACCAATTGGTAACAAAGGATTAAATTATGAATGAAGTAACACAAGCGATAGAAAATGATTCCGTAGCCAAAATGAGATCATTGTTAAAGAGTGGAGCTGATCTAAATAAACCTATCTTGATAGGGGAAGAGTATGAGCTTGAAGATTACGATGATATAAGTCCATTTTTTTATGCTATTCGTAAGTATGCCAGTATGGAGATGCTTGAACTTATGTTGGAAAATGGTGTAGATCTGCATGAGGTAGATTCAGATGGTATCTCTGCGCTGGATATGGCGATAAAGTTTAAACGTAAAGAAGTGATACAGTTTTG
>JAYEOF010000053.1:0-10379 GCA_034722695.1 Campylobacterota bacterium | reverse complement strand
AACAGCACCTCTGGTTGTAAGTTTTGACCAGAACATAGAGAGGAAAAGTACAGGGAAGTTCGCTGAGGCTGCAATAGCAAAGGCAAGTCCTACTACAAAGGCAATATTCTGTTTCTCAAAAGCGATCCCTAAGCCTATAGCAATAACACCAAGTATAATAGTTGCTATTTTGGAAACCCTCATCTCTTTTGCTTCATCACATACGTCTTTTTCTATCACATTGGCATAAAGATCATGAGAGATGGCAGAAGCACCGGCAAGTGTCAGTCCAGATACCACGGCAAGTATGGTGGCAAATGCTACCGCAGAGATAAATCCTAAAAAGAGATCTCCTCCAACTGCATGTGAAAGATGGATCGCTGCCATATTTTTACCACCGATGAGAGGAGACCCGCCGCTTATGGCCTGTTTAGCCATATCCAAATACTCTGGATTTTTAAGTACCATCACGATAGCACCAAAACCGATGATAAAAGTCAGGATGTAAAAGTAGCCTATAAAACCTGTTGCAAAGAAAACAGATTTTCTAGCCTCTTTTGCATCTGAAACCGTAAAAAAACGCATCAATATATGTGGCAGACCTGCTGTACCAAACATCAATGCTACACCCAAAGAGATGGCAGAGATCGGGTCAGAGACCAATCCACCCGGTGCCATGATATCTAACCCTTTGTCATGCACTTCTACTGCTTTTGAAAACATAGCCTCAAAAGAAAAATCAAAATGGTACAACACGGCCAAAGCCATAAAAGTTGCACCGGAGAGCAGTAAGACAGCTTTAATGATCTGTACCCATGTTGTAGCCAGCATCCCGCCAAATGTTACATAGAGTATCATCAAAATACCAACTAAAATAACTGCATATTCATACGGGAGTCCAAAAAGAAGCTCTATCAGCTTTCCTGAACCAACCATCTGTGCGATAAGATAGAGTATCACTGTTGCTATGGCTCCAAAAGCAGAAAGTATACGTATAGGTTCCTGTTTGAGTCTAAAAGAGGCAACATCAGCAAAGGTATATTTACCTAAATTACGCAGACGTTCGGAGATAAGAAACAGAATAATCGGCCACCCTACCAAAAATCCTATGGAGTAGATAAGCCCATCATAGCCAGCTAAATAGACAAGCCCTGAGATACCTAAAAATGATGCAGCAGACATGTAGTCACCCGCTATTGCCATACCATTTTGAAAGCCTGTTATCCCTCCCCCTGCAGTATAGAAATCTTTTGCTGTCTTGGTTCGCTGTGCCGCCCAATAGGTGATACCAAGTGTTCCACCAACAAAGAGTAAAAACATTACTATAGCTGCTACATTAAGTGGTTGACGCTCTATTTCCCCCTCTATGGTGCCTGCTGCAAATGTGGTCATACTAAATAATATCATAAGTGTCAGACTTTTAAACATTATCATATCCCTGCTCTTTCATAATATCTCTCTTCACCTCTTCAAGCAATAGGTCATATACACCATTAGCCTGATGTACATAAATACCGGTCAGCAAAAAAGAAAAAAGAATGATCGCAATACCTATAGGTATACCGATGCTCATGACAGAGCCATCACTGAGCGGTATCGCTAAAAGTTCAGGAGCAAAAGCAATGGTCATGATGAATGTATAGTAGACTATGAGCATTAAGATAGAGAGTGTCCATGCAAAACGGCTGCGTCTTTGGATAAGTTCTTGGTATTTAGGATGATTTTTGATCTGAGCTACAATGTCTTCTCTCATTTGTTTCCCTTATTAGTGAAGTTAATAATAAGGGATAATAGTGAATCTAAAATATGAAGAGGCTTAGATAACCTCTATCTTCTCCACAACATCAAGCCCAAATCCGGCAAGTCCTACAAACTCTGTATCTTTAGTAGTCGTAATAAGATTGATATTTTTAATACCCAGGTCTTTAAGTATCTGCGCACCTACTCCAAACTCTCTAGCCTGCTCATGAGAAATAACTTTCGTGTCAAGGAAGATCAGTGTTCCACCATTCTGCTTGAGATAATCTATGGAGTTATTCAATGCAGAGAAACGTTTGTCATCAAGTATAAGATCGATATCTGTACCGATGTTATGAAACTTTACATTGGCTGTCTCATGTGACTTGTAGAACTGCATGACTGTATGTGTTCGGTCCAAGTGGTCTATATAGGTGATCTTCTCTACTTTGACCCCTTTCAGCTCACTCTCTTCTTCAGAGACTCGCTTCACCAACTGCTCATTTGCCAAACGATACTCAACAATGTCAGAGATATACACAATAGCCATATCATGCTCTTTAGAGAAGATCTCCAAATCATCCATCCTAGCCATAGTACCATCATCTTTAATAATTTCACAGATCACTGCCGCAGGTGCAAGACCAGCAAGCTTACACAAGTCTACAGAACCTTCTGTATGTCCGGTACGTACCAAAACACCACCATCTTTAGCTATGAGTGGGAAAATATGCCCGGGACGTACAAAGTCAGAAGCTACAGTCTGTGGACTTGCAAGCTTGGAGATGCAGTCATCTCTCTCTGCTGCAGAGATACCGGTAGTTGCAATGGTTGAGTCTATAGAAACAGTAAAAGCCGTTTCATGGTTAGAAACGTTATTTGATACCATAGGCAACAGATCAAGCTTTGTAGCGATCTCTTTGGTTACAGGTGTACAGATAAGTCCTCTAGCTTCTTTTGCCATGAAGTTAACTAACTCCGGAGTAGAAAATGTTGCGGCATAAACAAGATCACCCTCATTTTCACGATCCTCATCATCCATCATGATGACCATGCGCCCTCTTTTGGTTTCTTCTATGGCTTTTTCTACTCTTTTTATTGCTTCAGTTGACATCATCACTCCATTACTAATACATATATATATTTATTTTATTGAGAATATTATACCTTTTCATACTTCATATCCATCATTTTTACAGTTAATACAAAACTTTTTACATTATTTTCAAATAATCTCTTGACATGTGAAACATTTGGTGCTATAATGCCGTCCACATAAGCAGTAAGCTTGTGAAGATTGGGGTATCGCCAAGCGGTAAGGCACTAGTTTTTGGTACTGGTATTCGGGGGTTCGAATCCCTCTACCCCATCCATTGAATTTATTTTATCTTTCTTTAAGAAAGTTAAGATAAAATTCACCTCCAAATAAATCGTAAGATTTATTAAAATTCCTGTCGCGGGATAGAGCAGTTTGGTAGCTCGTCGGGCTCATAACCCGAAGGTCGGAAGTTCAAATCTTCCTCCCGCAACCAATTATAAACCTCCACAAATAACATCTACAAATCAATATAATCCCTTTGTCCAAAGATATACTAAAACTAAGATATACTAAAAGAAAAAATTCAACTAGGAACTAATATGTCAAAATGGTGTCCCAAATGTCAAAGAGTTAATCAAAAAGGTGACAAATGTGATTTCTGTGGTTCAACTCTGGAAGAGACAACAAATAAAGATATTCTCCTTAATCAAATATTTAAAGAAATTTCTGATGAACATAACACAAATACCAATAATATGTATCAAGAGAAGAAAACAAGAGCTACCCTCTATATAGAGTATATTGCGGATCATTACAGAGGGTTAGGCTATTCAGTTACTGAATATGGAAAAGAAAATGATGTGGAAAATCATAGCATAGACCTCATAGCAAAAAAAGAAGACGAAGTCATATTTATACAATGTAAAGACCAGAACAAAAACAATTTACACAAAATAGATGATAAAGCAATCAAAATTCTAAGAATAGATGCCTATGATTTTTTAGAAAAAAACCCCATATTCAAAACATATAAAATCAAAATAAGATACATACTCTCCGAGAACTTCATAGATACTTCTGCAGTGACCTATATAGATAACTGCAAAGAAGATATAAACTATGAAATCATAGAACCAAACTACAGCAGAGAGACACAGATAAAAACAAACTATACTAAAAGATCATCTTCTAAAAATAACTCCAAACACAATAAAATTCTGGAAAAAATAATTATTATAATTATTATAATATTGGTAATTTTATTTTTCTTAAAACCATCCACTAAAATAGAACAGACTGAATCAGAAAACAGTGATAAGAAGACAATTTCGCTTACAAAAACTGATCAGACTGCTCAAAAAGAGGATCATTCAAAGCTCAAAGCCCAAAAAGAGCAAAAAGAAACAGAAAGAATAAAAAAACTTCTAGCCGAACAGAAGGCAGAACGTGCAAAGCATCAAAGAGAAGAAAAAGCAAAAATTGAGAAAGAGCAAGCAGAGCAAAGAAAAATGCTTATTAAGAAAAAATCTATAGAAAATCCAACAATCACTAGTAAGCATACAGAAATTCCAAAAGTATCAGCTGAAGAAAATGCAAGAGCAGAGGCAAAAAGAAAGCTTTTGAAAGAGATGAAGTCAGACTCAAAAAAAGTTTCGGGCACAGGAGAGAAGGATGATGCCAGGGAAAAAGCGAAGAAAAAACTTTTAAAGCAAATGCAATTTAGTAATTGATCCTAAAATCCGGGAGTGTCAGTAATGAATAAAGTTGAGTTAGATGCTTTATATAAAGGTTTAGGAGAACGTAAAGCATCAAACTCAATACAAGAATATCTAAATATAAGATATTCTTAAATAAGATTTATTGCTTCTGTTTTTTTCTATAATCTTCATACTCTTCTCTTGAGAGAGGATGTGCACAACCAATTTTTCTCTTTCTTGGAGCTTCGAGTATAATAGATGCTGCACGATTAACATCTCCATCTAATTTTGCTTCTTGAACTTCCTTTTGTACATCAAGTGCTATCCATACGATATCACCTTTTCTACAATCCAGTCCGGCTTGGCGGCCTTTGATCACACCCTTATCTGTATCACTTTTAAATGGTTCAAGACTGTGACTGGCCTCGAGCGGGACTATGTATACATTACCAGCAATAACTACTATACCTTTTTTATTTGGATCAAATGAGGGTTGATCACTCGCGCATCCAACCAATACCAATGATACAAGACCAGAAGCCAATATCAATTTTAATTTTTCCATTTTTATTCCTCTGTATTAACTTTAATAATTGATAATAACCACTTTCATATTACATCAAATATACTTTTTTTTATTACATCGGCATAGAACAGAAATAATGGGTAATACAGTGACAGTGAGGGATATATTAGCACACCCACTAAATACCAAAATTTAGTTTCAACTTCTCACAGCTTCTACTTTTAATCATAATTACATTAATATCACACATCCAAACACAAAAGAGAAGCAAATGAAAAAAATAGAAATAGATCTTGAAGATATTGATCTTGAAAAGTTAGAGTATCGTGCAAAAGATGAAGATCTCAGTGTTAACGACTATATCATGAAACGTGTTTATATGAATTACAACAGTGATGAAGCCGTATCAAAGATCGATGCACTTATCGACACAGCACTTTCTGAATCTGATGACAGTGCTGAGACCATGGGAAGAATAAAACAACTTGTTCAGGCAGCAGAAGACCTCTTAGATGAGGATGACTATGGTGATGGCGAAGATTATGATGACTAGAGAGCTATTCTAGTTACCTTAACACTTAAAACCAGTAGCTGTTCTTTAAGAGTATTTTCTTCATCTCTTCTGCTGGTAAAGGAGGACTGTAATAGAATCCTTGTATATTTATACAACCATTATTGAGCAAGAAATCTCTCTGCTCTGAAGTTTCTACACCTTCAGCGATAAGATCTAGTTTGAGACTCCCCGCAAGTGCAATAATTGCTCGAACAATAGCCACATCTTCTTCATCATTTGGAATATCCTGAATAAACGATTGATCAATTTTGAGCCTATTGATCGGTAGACGTTTTAAGAGGGATAACGAAGAATATCCTGTTCCGAAATCATCGATAGATACCCCTATACCCAGATCATTAAGCTTCTCCAGTTTGTCAACGACCTCGTCAGGTTTTTTTAGCATCTGTCCTTCTGTGACTTCCAATTCCAACCACTTTGATTTAAAACCACATTTTTTCATATTCTCATCAATGTTTCGAAAAAAATCTGCACTTTCTAACTGATTTGTAGAAACATTTAACGCAAGTACTCCTGGTTTCAACCCTGCTCTATACCATTTAGAGATTTGATGTATAGCAGTTTTCATTACCCACTCATCTATTTCAACGATCATACCCGTCTCTTCTGCCAGAGAAATAAATATATCAGGTGACAGCAATCCCATAGTTGGGTGTTCCCATCGCACCAAAGCTTCCAATCCTACCAATCTATGGGTACAGGTATCTATCTGTGGTTGATAATAAAGTATAAACTCCTCATTATCGATAGCCTGCCGTAAACTGGTTTTCAAAACCATGTGTTCCAAGGCAAGTTCTGTCATTTCAGATGAATAGAATTGGAAATTATTACGACCTTCTTCTTTTGCTTTGTACATGGCTGTATCTGCATACTTAAGTAGATACTCAGCATCTTCCGCATCTTGGGGATAAAGACTGATACCAATACTCCCTGAAACATAGAGTAAATAATCATCGATGTGCATAGGCTCAGCCAAGACTTCAAGAATTTTTTCTGCCAAGTGTGATGCATTTTCCGGTTGTGTAAACTCTTCCATAATTATAGTGAATTCATCACCACTTAAGCGAGCCAGAGTGTCTTCTTTACGAATAATACCTTCAAGGCGTTTTGCTACTGCTTTTAAGACACTGTCACCTACTTCATGCCCCAGGGAATCATTAATATGTTTAAACTTATCCAGGTCAATAAAAAAGAGTGCCAATCCTGCTTGATGATGTTTTACTTTTTCAATACCTTGTTCCAACCGATCAGTAAACAGTACTCGATTTGGAAGTCCTGTCAGTGCATCATGATGGGCTTGATAGCGTAATATGTTTTTTTGTTCATTCAGTGCATCTTCTACTTTTTTACGTCGGGTATTATCTTTATTGATACCTACAATTCCTGTTGGGTTTCCGTTTTCATCTCTAAGCAAAGAAAGGGAAAAAGATATGGGTATAAGCTCTTTAGATTTTTTGACAAGATGTAGCTCTGCATTGTAAACACCTGTGCGCATTAATATACTTACATATTCTTTTAAAGTTGGAATATCTTCTTGACGATAAAGCATGGAGATATGCTTTCCAATGGCTTCACTTGCACTATAGCCAAATGTTTTTTCAGATCCTAAATTCCAACTCACTATATTACCCTTAAGATCAGTTGTGGTAATAGAGTCATTGATCTGTTCGATCATCTGTGACTGGTAGAAGTATTTGATTTGCAACTCTTTCTCTTCTGTTATATCAGTCTGGGTACCGATCATACGAACTTTTTTACCCTTCTTATCATACAGTATCTGTGCTCTACCTAAGACCCAAACCCAGTGTCCGTTTTTATGTTTAAGACGGTGATTAAATTCAAAATACTTTATTTGATCTTCTTGATGTTCTCTAATCATTTGTAAAACATTTTTCCTGTCATCTGGATACGCACGACTAAACCATGTTGTAGTAGCGTTTGGCAGTTCATCATCCCTAAAGCCAAGCATCTCCTTCCAACTGGGAGAAATATACATACTATTATCAGAAAAATTCCAATCCAAGACAGCTATCTTACTCCCTATAAGAGCCAATTCCATACGCTCTTTGAGCTGTTGGTTTAAGTAATTACTTGCTTTAAGAGTTTTACCCTGTTCTTTCACTTCCTCACTGGTAATGTTAATGAGGTGCGTCAACCCACTAATGGATGCAGTATTGATATCTATTTGTTTCTCTTTGTCTTCTGTAATATCCGTATGGATTCCCACCATACGCAAAGCTTGACCATTGTGATCATATTGTATTGTTCCTCTACCCAATATCCATCGCCATTGTCCATTTTTATGTTTCAGACGATGAAGTGCTTCAATATGCTCTTTTTTAGCATCAAGAGTTGCTTGAACGTTTAACAATATAGCTTCGATATCATCAGGGTGGACAAGATCTTTCCATGTGGACAAGATAGCAGGTAATTCAGCATCCTTATCATAGCCCAACATCTCCTTCCATTGAGAAGAATAGTAAGCACTGTTATCTAAAAGGTTCCATTCATATACACCGGCATTATAACTCAAAAGTGCCAACTCCATACGCTCTTTATCTTGCTGGTTTAATTGATTATTTACTTTAAGCGTTTTAGTTTCTTCTTCTACTTCTTTGCGTGTAATACCAAGAAGGTGTGTTACGGCATTGAAAGAGCTATTGATGATATTAACTTGCTTTGGCTTTTCATCCAAAGTTTTTTGATGTATCTTATCACTCTCACTTAATGAAACCAAAGTCATCGTTTGGTTGAATAGTTCTTTTTTATTTGAAGTAAAGAACTCTCCATAAGTAAAAAAACCGGATACCGGAGAGATATCCTGGAGAGGAAGTGTCTCTGCTTCAATTTCATTACCCATAAAGTATTTACGTGTGGAACATGAATAGATAAAGATCACTTCTGAAGGTTTTTCAGAAGTAGTATCTAGGATATTTTGCGATTTTTTTAAGATATCTTTGTTATTACCATAGCCAATTCGTACTTTTTCTCCTGTATATAAATTGCCTCCTACGATTATCGATCCATCATCCTCTTTTGCTATGCTTGCCCGTGAGACAATTGAACCGTTACGATTAACGATCAGGGGAAATTCAACCCCGACAGCGGGCAGACCTTTAGCTATCTCTTCACCAAGATAATAGGCATACGTATCTACAGCACTTCTCCCATCAATCGTATAAATACGATTACCTTCAGCTTTTGTAATCGTAAGTTCATTGCCGATAGAGTGCCAGTTAAAGCTATAATCTGTATGTACATGTAAGTCTCTACTGTTTAGACTTACAGCAACAGCACCTTGCGTAAAGATATGCTCTTTAGTAAAAACCAGTGTTTCTATAAAATCACCATTATCTCCTGCATGACCTCCTGTGACAGTGATCTCATCATCCACAGAGTCAAGACCACTTAAAAATTCTTCTCCATTCGTATGCAAACCATCTACAAATGTGATAAGTAATTTAGTATCTTCACCGATCAGCTCTTTTGCCAAATATTGACCGCTGTAATATCCATTGGCTTTATGTTCTATGGCGGCTGCTTTAAGTGTAGTATGTTCAAACTGGGTGAAACTCAAAACAACTTTACCCGATGTTACCTTTCCATCCATGATCTCACCATCAGTGGTACTCCCTATGATCACAGCATCAGGTAAGAATAGAGTTAACTCTGACAGTAGAGTCGATATAAAGGTTTTATCATTAATAGACGAAAAGACCTGTATTAAAAGTGAGGGAGAGTTTTGAATCTTCTCATCATTGATAAATGATTCTAATTTCTCTTTAGTCGTATAGTATGTATTAATACTTTTTATCATTTTATTTCTTTCATATATCCATGATGGTGCTATAAAACACTAAACGTATATTATAACTAAAAAATAGAGTTTTTTATCTGTCACTCACGGGACAGTCTGCCTGTGTCACATCAAAACGAAACAGTTCTGCTTTACTTTTCGCAGAGATGTAAATATAAGAGATATTGATCTGCGCATCTATAAACCTTTTTGAAGATTGACATATACCCGTAGTTACTGCTTTTTGCATACGTGTTCTGTCTTCTTTTTTTACAGCTTCATCACTCTTTGCACCCGTATTTATTTCAAAGGTATAGATAATCGTACTCTCTTTTCCTTCTACTTTTGTAAGTATTGTATATTTATCAACTGTCTGGGGCAATGTTTTTGAAATTTCTTCACTTGACAGTTTTACGATCTCCCTCTTTTGTTTCTGCATTTCTTCCACAGGAAGGTCTTGTTGTTTAATACCTTCTGCAAAAATAGATTGACTCAAAGTTGTAATTATGCTCAATGCTAATAATGATTTTTTCACTGCTTCTCCATTTAGGGGTTATATTTTATTGATATTATACATAGATAAAATTATTTATACTTTGAACAAGGTCACTTCTGATAGAATCCGTATCAATTAAGTATAAGGCAGACAGATGAACATATGGCAGCACAAAGAAGAGAAAGCATCACATCTTTTAGTCAAACTCTACAAAGAAGATCATGGTGAAGGTGAATTTTTAGGAGATTTGGATGAAGAGAGTATTAAAAAAATGATCTTAGAGATAAAGCCTGATATCAACATCGATCAGGCATTTGGAACTTTGACGTATTTTGGATTATTACCTATTTTAGTGGTTAAATAACCTTACTTATGCTATGACGCTTCATGCCATCATCATCGGAGAGAAAGCCAAAGAACCCTTGCATTATATTGACACTGTTTATGCAGTTCAAGGCAAAGGCCTGGAAGGTGATCGCTACTTCTATAAACAAGGCACCTTCAACAAACCCCAACTCTCACAAGATGTCAGAGA
>JAYEOF010000052.1:0-2388 GCA_034722695.1 Campylobacterota bacterium | reverse complement strand
AGTGCACACTCTATTGTATACCCTTCTTCCTCCAAAAAATCTTCTAAAGTTTCATTAAACAGTTGATCATCTTCCAATACGAGTACACGTGCCAATACTTTTCCTTCTTTAAAATAATATATTATTATACCTCAAAATTATTTATCATGGTATAATCTTCATTCAGTTCTATGCAAGGCAAACTTTTGAAAAAAAATCATTTCCTATTTAAACACTCAGAAAGTCGGATATTGAGTTTTGGACTTTTTTTGCTTGTAGTTTTCTTCTTTCTTCTGGCACTAAGTGCCTACTTTCGTCCTGATGAGTTTAATATACTCTTAGGTATGACTGCTTCAAATATCATCTTTGGAAGAATGGCAGGTCTCTCTATAGGTATCTCTTCCCAGATGGATACTACACTGCTTATTGCCTTTAATCTTTTTATTGAGTCGATCATGGTCTTGATCTTCTACCCCCTTTTTGTTCTAAGTTGGAAAAGCCTGCATGTTGTCTCTTATGCACCTTTGAGTGATTTTCTCAAACGCTCTCAGAAAAGTGCAGAAAAATATCAGCCTCTTATCAAAAAATACGGGATCTTAGGACTGGTTTTCTTTGTACTCACTCCTTTTGCAATGACGGGACCGGTAGTCGGAAGTTTTGTAGGTTATCTTATGGGGCTTTCACACCTTAAAACTCTTATTGTTGTACTCTTCAGTACACTCATAGCGATCATATTGTGGACCTATTTTATAAAGAATTTTGAAGCAACTTTGATCGTCTACAGTGATACGCTTATTACTGTACTTTCTGCAGCAGCAATACTGTTTTTGTTATGGTATTTTATTAAAAGAAGATTTTTGTAAAAGTAGCTGAACCCTCTGAATCATTAAACATTCAGAGCATTCAGTTAATCTCAAACTCCTGGCAAAGCCAAGATTACATAAACATCCCGCCATTCACTTTAAGTGTTTCACCTGTAATATAAGAAGAGTGGTCGGAGAGTAAAAAAGCCACTGCTTCGGCTACCTCTTTAGGCTCACCAAATCTAGCCATTGGTATTTTTGCAGTAAAAGCATCTTTTACCTCATCTTTCAGCACATCTGTCATCTCTGTAGCGATGAAACCCGGAGTGATCGTATTGAAACGGATATTTCTTGGCGCTGCTTCTATGGCAAAACTTTTTGTCATTGCTATGGTTCCGCCTTTACTTGCTGCATAGTTCGTCTGTCCCGCATTACCTGTTTCACCTACGATGGAAGCGATGTTTACTACTGAACCAAAACGCTTTTTACCCATCACTTTCACTGCTTCACGGCATCCTATAAAAGTTGACTTTAGGTTTGCATTGATCACATCCATAAACTCATCAGTCTTCATACGCATGGCAAGTTTATCTTTAGTGATCCCCGCATTGTTGACAAGATATGAAAGCGCGCCATCTGCCTCTACTATCTGTTTCATGGCAGTAACAAATGCCTCTTCATTACTCACATCAAAGCCGATCACCTCAGCGTTTCCACCTTCAGCTTCTATGGCTGCTTTTACTGCATTTGCTTCAGCTTCACCAGAACGGTAATTGACCCATACTTTAAGTCCCATCCCTGCCAAACCTTTTGCTATCTCCGCACCTATCCCTCTGCTTGCACCGGTAACCAATACATTACTTCCAGAAAACTTCATTTTTACATCCTTAAAATATTTGTAAAATTGTACCATTTTTTTATGGTACAATAGCAGAAAAGGATTGATATGGAAAATAAAATTAAAAGATCAGTCGCTATATTACTTGCACATATCATCAAAATAGATAACAGAGATGTAGAAAAAGAAGCACCTCTTTTTTGTCGACTTATGGGAACAGCTTTTGAGTGTGATCCGGAGGAATCAAAAGCATTTTTAAAGCAGATAATGCAAGAAGAGTATGATCTTGATGAACATCTTACTATTATAAATGATGCCTTATGTGATGATAAACTAAGTAAAATGCATCTTCTTGAGCAAGTGAATCATATTATCTATTCAGATACGATCACACCTGAAGATTATAAAGAGTTTGAAAAGATCAAAGAAGCACTTTTTTCCTGCTAGAAGTCTGACAGACTTCTAGATCAGCGGTTCATCCATCTCTTCAGGGATTTCAAGTCCCATCAGTTTCAGGACTGTAGGTGCAACATTATTGAGCCCGCAGCCCTCTTTTACCTCAGTCACCCCCTCAGCTAAGACAAAGCACCACACCTCGCCTACAGTATGGTTTGTAAGTATATGCCCCTGCGCATCACACATCTCTTCACAGTTTCCATGGTCAGAAGTTAAAACGATGGCATATCCATCCTCTTTTGCCTTCTCTATGATCATCTCCAGTTCCCTATCTACTGCATTCACCGCAAGACAAGCAGCCTCATAGTTTCC